>JBJTPA010000117.1:0-21050 GCA_046074885.1 Planctomycetaceae bacterium | reverse complement strand
CGTCGTGCTCGGCGCCTGGTACATGCTCTGGGCCGTGGAGCGGGTGCTCTTCGGGGCGTCGCGCGAGCCGCCTCGCGGCACCGGCCACGGCGCCGCGCACGCCCATCACGACCACGGGCATGGCAGTCACGCGGCCCCGGCCGACCGCTGCGACCTCGCCTGGCACGAGTGGGCGGCACTCCTGCCGCTGGCCGTGTTCGTCGTCTGGATCGGCCTCTTTCCCGCGACGTTCCTCGCGCCGGCGTCCCCGGCGGTTCGCGCGGCCACGCGCGAGTCGGCCGCCGCGTTCGCAGCCCGAATGGAGGCGGTCGATCCTCCCGCACAGGTCGCCCGGAAATCCCGCCCATGAACCCCACCTCCCTCGAGACGTTCATCCTCGTCGCGCCGGAGATCGCGCTCGTCGTCGCCGCGCTCGTGGCCTACCTCGGCGGGGCGTTTTTCGGCCTGCGGCACGGCTGGCTCGTGGCCCTCGCCGGCGTCGTCGCCGCCTGGGTGGTCGCCGGCGGCCAGCCGATCGACGGCGCCGTCGCCGCCTCGGGGGGCGTGGCAATCGACGCCTTCTCCTCGTTCGTGCGGCAGGCGGTGCTCGTGCTCGGCGGGCTCGTGGCACTCGTGCAGTCGGGCGACGTGTTCACCGGGGCGGTGACCCGCGGCCCCGGCCGTCACCGAGGCGGCACGTGCGAGGAGGCCGGGACGTTCCTCCTGCTGCTGGCCGGCCTGTCGCTCGCCGGCTGCGCCCGCGACCTCGTCCTGCTCTTCGTCGGCCTCGAGCTCGTGTCGATCCCCACCTACGTGCTCCTGGCGCTCAAGCGGATCGACGGCCGCGGCCAGGAGGCGGCCCTGAAATACTTCTTCCTGTCGCTGCTCGCGTCGGCACTCTTCCTCTACGCGCTCGTGTGCCTCTACGGCATCGGCGGCTCGACGGACCTCGCGCGGATCGCGGACCGGCTCCGGGCCAGCGACCTCACGACCGGCATCGCGCTCGCGCTCGTGCCGGCGGCCCTCGGCCTCGCCGCCGTCGGCGCCGCCTTCCGGCTTGCCGCGGTGCCGATGCACTTCTACGCCCCGGACGTCTACGAGGGCACCGGCCCCGGCAACGCGGCGCTCCTCTCGACGCTGCCGAAGCTGGCCGGACTCGTGGTGCTCGCGCGGCTCGTCGCGCTCGCGATCGTCCCGGCGACCGGCACGGGCACCGTGGGCCCGGCCGCCGCGGCACACCTCGAGCTCGCCTGGCGGGCCGCGGCCGTCCTGGCGGCGGTCACGATGACGGTGGGGAACGTGATGGCCTTGTGGCAGCGGAACCTGCGACGGCTGCTCGCCTGCTCGTCGATCGCCCACTCGGGCTACCTGCTCGTGGGCGTGGCGGTGGCGGCGACCGCCGCGGCCCCGCGGCCCGCCGGCGGCGACCTCGCGTCGCTGTGGACGGGCGGGCTCGGTGGCATCGCGGCCGCGCTCTACTACCTCGCCACCTACGCCCCGGCCACGATCGGCGTCTTCGGCGCGCTCGCCTACCTCGGCCACCGCTGGCCCGAGTGGACGAGCGGCGACGGCCCGCGGCCGCCGCTCGAGGAGATCGCCACCGTGGACGACCTCGACGGCCTGTCTTCCACGAATCCCGTCGCGGCCTTCGCGATCGCGGCGTTCCTCCTCTCGCTGGCCGGCATTCCGCCGCTGCCCGGCTTCTGGGGCAAGCTCACGCTCGCACTCGGGGCACTCGAGGTGGACTGGGCCGCGCCGCTGGCGGCGGGCGGCCGCCGGGCCTGGTTCGTGGGCCTGGCCGTGGTGCTCGTCGTCAACGCGGCGATCGCCGCCGCCTACTACCTCCGCGTCGTCGCCGCGATGTACTTCAAGCCCACGAAGCGGGGCGTGCAGTCCGACGGCGGCCTGGCCGGCGGCCTCGCGATGCTCGCCTGCCTCGCGATCGCGGCCGCCGTCACCGTGTGGCCGCAGCGGCTCTTCGACGCGGCCTCCCGCGCGGGCGACGCGGTCGCGGGCACGCTTCCCGCCGCCTCGGCGTCCCCGGCCTCCGGCACGGCCTCACGATGACGCTCCCCGTCGATGCCGCCGCCGTGACCGCCGTCCTCGCCGGGATCGCCGACCCCGAGTCGGGCCGGCCGCTCACGGAGATGGGGCAGGTGAAGTCGGTCGAGGCCGGCCCGGGGGGCATCGCCGTGACCGTCGGCCTCACGACGCACTCCGCGATCCTCTGGTCGGCCATCCGCGGCCGCGTCGAGGAGGCGATCCGCGCGGCGTTCCCGCAGGTCGGGAACGTCGCCGTCGCGATCGTCCCGCACGACCGGCCGCCCGGGAAACTCGGCCAGATCGGCCTCGAGGCCAAGAGCGTGATCGCGGTCGGCTCGGGCAAGGGAGGCGTCGGCAAGAGCACGATCGCGGCGAGCATCGCGATCGGCCTCGCGCGGGCGGGCAGCGTGGTCGGCCTCCTCGACGCCGACGTCTACGGGCCGAGCGTGCCGCACCTGCTCGGCCTCTCGGGCCGCCCGGAAATCGAGAACGGCAAGATCGTGCCCGCGCGGCTTGCAGTCGGCGCGGGCTCGATGCCGGTCATGTCGATGGGCTTCATGGTGCCGCCCGGCGAGGCGGTGGTCTGGCGGGGGCCGATGCTCCACGGCGCGATCCAGCAGATGCTCCGCGACACGCGCTGGGGCCCGCTCGACTACCTCGTCATCGACATGCCGCCGGGCACGGGCGACATCGCGCTCACGCTCTCCCAGGTGCTGCCGCTCACCGGGGCCGTCGTCGTCTGCACGCCGCAGGACGTCGCCCTGCTCGACGCGGTGAAGGCGATCGCGATGTTCCGGAAGGTGAACATCCCGGTGCTCGGCATGGTCGAGAACATGGCCTTCTTCGTCTGCCCCGACACCCGGAAGCGCTGGGACATCTTCGGCTCCGGCGGCGCGCGGCGGACCGCGCAGGAGATGGAAATCCCGTTCCTGGGCGAGGTGCCGATCCAGATCCCGATCCGCGAGCACGGCGACGCCGGGAAGACGGCCGCCAACTATGACGACGCCGAGTCGCGGCCCTACATCGAGGCGATCTGCCGGAAGCTCGTCGGCGACCTCGCCGCCGCGACCGCCGCCCGCCCTCCGCTGCCGAGCCTGCCGATGCTGTGATACGGCTCCCACGTGAGCCTTGCGCTGCCGCGATCACCTCGTCTCGTGGCCCAGTCGCCTCGCGACTGGAATCCGGCCCGTGGCTCGACCGCACCATCCGGTTGCGAGGCAACCGGACCACGGGCCGGGTTCAGCCGCCGCCGAGGAGTTCCTTCAGTTTCGGCTCGATCGCCTCGGCCCAGATCTCGTAACCCCGCGGCGAGAGGTGCAGCAGGTCCGGCATGATCTCCTTCGAGAGCGTGCCGTCGGCCGCGAGAAACGTCGCGCCGATGTCGAGATAGAAGACGTCCTTGCCGTCGTCGAGCTTCGCGACGATCCCGTTGACGGCCGCGTTCCTCTGCCGCAGCGGGTCGTCCGGCGTCGCGCCGCGCGGGAAGACGCCGAGCAGGAGCACCTTCGTGCCGGGGAGCTTCTGCCGCAGCGACCGCACGACCGCCTCGATGCCAGCCGCCGTCTCGGCGGGCTCGTTCGCCTTGGCGTTGTTCGTGCCGATCATGACGACGGCCACCTTCGGGGTGATGCCCTTCACGTTGCCGTTGTCGAGCCGCCAGAGCACGTGCTGCGTGCGGTCGCCGCCGATCCCCGCGTTCATCGCCTTGCGGCTGCCGTAGAACTTCTCCCACGCCTGCTTGCCGGCGTCCTCCCAGCCCTGCGTGATCGAGTCGCCGATGAAGATCAGGTCCACCGCGCCCGGAACGGCCCGCGAGTTGATGAGCTCGTGCCGCTGCATCCAGTTGGCATCGCGCGGGACCGGCGCCGTCGTCTCCCGGTCCTTGGGCACCGGCGGCTGGGCCACGGCCGGCGGGTCGGCCCGCACGATCGGAACGGTATACACGACACTCAGCGCCAGGCAGAGACTGAACGAAACACAGGTGACGGCACGCATGGGATTGGGCTCCGTGGGATCGTGAAGGCTCGAACCGGCCGCCACCGTGGCCGCCGGTCAGTCGTGGTACTCGTGCTTGAACCGCCCGGACATCGGGACGGGATAGCGGCCGTTCGTGTCGGCCAGGAGCGGCGCCGGGGAGCCGTCGGTGAGTTCCGCCACGCCGGCGGTCATGTCGTCGGTGCTCTCGAGCATCTCCTGGTAGGTCACCGGCCGGCCCACGTGGGCTGCGCAGCGGCCCATCGCGGCGACGAGGCTGGCCTCGGCTCCCCGGACCGCCTCGTTGTGGGGCTTGTCGTTGACGATCGCGTCCACGAGGTGCTCCCACTCGCGGCGGTAGGGCTTCGGCTCCGGCTGCGCGGCTGTCCACGCCACCTCGTCCTTGGCCATGCGCCGGCCCGTGTAGATCGCGCACCGGGCGGGCGAATGCCGGGCGTCGGAGATCGTGAACGCCGCCTTCGAGCCCTGGCCGTAGAACCCGAACCGCGACGGGCAGGTCGCCGTCGGCCACGGCCCGCAGGAACGTGACGAACGTGAGCTGGTGCTCGGCCGCGTTGATCTCGCGGCCGAAGAGCGCGACGCGAACGCCGTGGGCCTTGGCGTCGGCCACGAGTGCGAACGCGTCGAGCGTGGTGCCGGCGCCGCCGCCGAGGATGCCGACGACGAGCGACCGGTCGTAGGCCGCGAGCATCTCCGTGACCTCGGGCCCGGGGTAGGGGATCTTGAGGAACAGCGGCCGGACACGCGGCCGAGCGCATTGGGGAAGAACACCTCCAGGAAGTGACGACAGCCCTCCCGCTCGGCCTCGACGCGGAAGGCCTTGGAGGCCCCGAGCATCCCGCGGTCGCCGGCCGCGTCGTCGTTGAGCGTGAGCGAGAAGAGGCCGAGGTCGGCGCCCCGGCCCGCGGCTGGCCGCCCACCGTCGACCCTGCCCGAGCGGGCCTGGGCGATGGTCGTGGTCGAGAAGGGCAGCGCCGGCTGGGTCGGACAGCTCCCCGTGCCGGTCGCCAGCCAGATGTCGGTCGTGTCGTTCATCCGCACGGCGGGCGTGACGGTCGAGCCGACGAACAGCCCCTCGTCGATGGCGAGCACCTCGCCCGTGCTCGCGCTCATGAGCATGATGTCCACGAGGCCCTGCCGGACGATCTCCCGGATGCCCTCGCGGTACTCCGCGAGGGTCCGGAACGGCCCGGCGGCGTTGCCGCCGGGCCGCACGCCCGGGGCCGCCAGGCCGAACACCATGTCGGCGTCCTTGGCGTCGGCCAGGATGAAGTCCCGGCACGCCGGATCGGCCACGATCCGGGCGAGCTTCGCGTCGAGGGTCTTGGACAGCGGTGGGGTCGCCATGCCGCCCGATCATACGGTCGCGGTGCGGCACCCGCGAGGAACGTACATTTTTGCGATCCACGAGAGTCACCGTCCCAGTGCGTTGGTGGCGGATGACGCCCTGCCGGGTCGCCACCGTGCCCCCCCGCCATGAGCCGCGCACCCGTTCCGCCGCCGACCGCGGCCTGCTGCGTCACCGGACTCGGCCCCGTGGCCGGATTGCGGTCGTCCGAGGAGACGTGGAAGCTCGCGCGCGCGGTATCGTGAGCGGTGCCATGCAGACCGCTTCCGCTCCCGCCACCGATCTCGCCGCGCTTGGCCGCAGGCTCGAGGGGGAATTGCTCGTCGACGAGACGGCGCGGCGGGCGTATGCGACCGATGCGTCGGAATACCAGGAGCAGCCGCTCGGCGTCGCGTGGCCTGCGTCCGACCGGGATGTCGGCGAGATCGTCCGCTTCGCGGCGGCCACGGGCACGCCGCTCATCCCGCGGGGGGCCGGCACGTCGCTCGCGGGGCAGGTCGTGGGCCACGGCCTCGTCGTCGACACCAGCCGCCACCTGAACCGAATCCTGGCGTTCGATCCCGACCGGCGGACCGTTCGCGTGCAGCCCGGCGTCGTCCGCAACGAATTGAACCGGTTCCTGGCACCCCACGGCCTGTTCTTCGCGCCGGAGACCTCGACCGCCAACTGGGCCACGATCGGCGGCATGGTGGGCAACAACTCCTGCGGCTCGAACTCCATCGCCTGGGGCACGACCCGCGACCACCTCCTCCGGGCCCGGGGTTTTCTGGCAGATGGATCGCCGGCCGATTTCGGCCCTCTCGATCCAGCCGGCTTCGCCGCCGCGTGCGCCCCCGACACGCTCGCCGGCCGGATCCACCGGGAACTCGGGCAGATGCTCGGGGACGCGACGACTCGGACCCTCGTCCGCGACTCGTTCCCGCGGCCCGAGGTGACCCGCCGCAACACCGGCTACGCGCTCGACGCGCTCCTGGACGCCGCGTGCCTCGACCCGACCTCGACGCGGCCCTTCAACCTCTGCCGGCTGCTCGCGGGATCCGAGGGCACGCTGTTCCTCGGCGTGGAATACGAGCTCTCGCTCATCCCCCTGCCCCCGCCGCCGGCGCTCCTCTGCCTGCACTGCGGCACGGTCGACGAGGCGCTCCGCGCCGCGGTGATCGTGATGCGGCTGGCCGCGACCGGTGCGGTGCGGCCGACCGCCTGCGAGCTCATCGACGACAAGATCCTGCGTTGCACGCGGGACAACCTCGAGCATGCCCGGAACCGCTCGTTCGTGGTCGGCGACCCCGGCGCGGTGCTCGTTGTCGAAGTCCGCGAGCCCGATCCTGCCGCCGCGGCCCGGAGTCTCGATCTCGTGGAACGCGACCTCGGGGCCGCCGGCCTCGGCCACGCCTCGCCGCGGCTCGTCGGCGCCGATGCCGACAAGGTCTGGGAACTCCGGCGGGCCGGCCAGGGGCTCGTCAACAACCTGCCGGGCGACGCCAAGCCCCGCGAGATCGTCGAGGACACCGCCGTGGCGATCGAGGATCTTCCCGCCTACATCGCCGATTTCGACCGGCTGCTCGCGGAGCGGTACGGCATCGACTGCGTCCACTATGCCCACGCCGGCGCCGGCGAACTGCACCTCCGGCCGCTCTTCGACCTGCACGGCCCGGAGGGCCTGCGGATGTTCCGCGCGGTGGCGACCGACGTGGCAACGCTCGTGAAAAAGTACCGCGGCAGCCTCTCCGGCGAGCACGGCGACGGCCGGCTCCGCGGCGAGTTCGTCCGGGCGATGGTGGGCGACGAGTGCTACCGGCTCTTCGAGCGGGTGAAGCGGGCCTTCGACCCGCGGGGCATCCTCAATCCCGGCAAGATCGTGGCCGCCCCGCCGATGGACACGAGCCTGCGGATCGTGCCGGGCGAGCCCGAGCCTCGTCGCGAGACGCTCTTCCGGTTCGCCGACGCCGGCGGCGTGCTGCGGGCCGCGGAGAAGTGCACGGGCGTCGGCCAGTGCCGCACGTCACACCTCGTCGGCGGCACGATGTGCCCGAGCTACATGGCCACCCGCGACGAGCGGCACACGACGCGGGCCCGGGCCAACGTCCTCCGGCAGGCGCTCGCCGATCCCGCGCTCGCCGACCCGTGGACCCGGCCCGAGCTCGCCGAGGTCATGGACCTCTGCCTGTCGTGCAAGGCGTGCAAGAGCGAGTGCCCGTCGAACGTGGACATGGCGCGGCTCAAGGCCGAGTGGGAACAGCACCGGCAGGATCGCGAGGGGATTTCCCTGCGGACGCGACTCGTGGCCGGCACGGCCGCGATGCTCAGGCGATTCAGCCACGTGCCCTGGCTCTGGAACCTCGCCGTCTCGACGCCGGGAATTTCGACGCTCCTCAAGCGGGCCGCGGGCTTCGCGCCCCGGCGATCCCTTCCCCGGCTGCCGCAGACGCGACTCTCCACGTGGCATGCGAGGCGACCGCCGCGCACCGCGCCGGCCCCGCATGGCCGCGTCCATCTCTTCTGCGACGAGTTCACCGACACGCTCGACGCCGACATCGGCATCAAGGCCGTCGAACTCCTCGAGGCCCTGGGCTACGAGGTCGTGATCGCCAGGCACGTGGACAGCGGCCGCGCGCACCTCTCGAAGGGCCTCCTCCGCGCGGCCCGCGACCTCGCGGCCACGAACGTCGAATTGCTCGCCGGAGTGGTCACCGACGACGAGCCGCTCGTGGGCATCGAGCCCTCCGCAATCCTCTCGTTCCGCGACGAGTACCCCGACCTCGTGCCGGAGCCGCTCGCGGCGGCGGCGAAGTCGCTCGCCGGCAACGCCCTCCTCATCGACGAGTTCCTGGCCCGCGAGGCCGCCGGCGGCCGAATCTCCGCCGCCGCCTTCACCGACGCCCCCGCGAAGATCCTCGTCCACGGCCACTGCCACCAGAAGGCCCTCGGGTCGCTCGCCCCGACCGTCGCGATCCTCTCGCTGCCGCGGAATTTCACCGTGGAGACGATCCCGAGCGGCTGCTGCGGCATGGCGGGATCCTTCGGCTACGAGGCCGAGCACTTCGATGTCTCGATGGCGGTCGGCGAACTCGTGCTCCTGCCAGCCGTCCGGGCGGCCGGTCCCGACGTGAGGATCGCCGCCCCGGGCACGAGCTGCCGCCACCAGATCGCCGACGGCGCCAGCCGCCGCGCCGAGCACCCCGTGGAGATTCTCCACGCGGCGCTGCGGCGGTGAACGATGTGGCGCTCATGAGTTTTTTGAACATGTGCGTCGTGCAGGTCCCGTCGCTCGCGCTCCGGGCTTCCTGGTTTCGACACTTTGCGAGGGGCTGCCCATCCCCTCGAGCCGGCGTAGGTGGCAGGCGTAGCCCGGAGGGCGAGAGCGCAGACACCTCCGAGTGAGCGGAGGGCAGGGATGCCCGAAGCGAACGTCCGGCGAGAGGGTGTGGGCAGCCCCGAGCGGCGTGGACGACGACTCGTGACCTGCCGGAGAAGGACGAGGCTCAATGCAACCACAACCGTAAGTCGTCCCTATTCACGACCGGCTGTGGTACGTGGAGCATGATCCGGCCGATCGCGCGGACCTCGGCCGCGCGGGTGTGGAGCGCGGCCCAGTCGCCGAGCGTCTCCCGCGGTGATGTCGATGCCCGCTCCCAGCCCCAGGCGTCACAGGCGGCGTGCCAGAGGTCGTCCAACCGGCGGCGGCGGACGTGGATCGCGTCGAAGCCGTACCAGGTGCCGGGCTGGTCGATCACCGTGGCCCCGAAGTCCCGGGCGATGTCCCGGACCCGTTCGTCGAGCCGGGTCGCCGAGTCCTTGAGTTCGCCGAGCGTGAGCCGGCAGCCCGGCACGAAGACGGTCTTGAGGAGCCGCAGGCGCCATTCGCCGACGCCCGCGATGCTCGCCACGGGCAGGCCCGTGATCGCGATTCGGCAGCCACGGTCGGCGAGTCGGCGGACGCCCTCGCGCACCCAGGCGGCCACCTGGTCGGCCGAGAAGCCGTACAGGATCTCGTTGCCCACGTCGGTGACGAGCGCGGCGGGCGGCTGCAGCGGGCCGGGCTCGCCGTCGAGCGCGTCCCACAGTCCGCAGCCGAGGATCGACGGCAGCCGGCGCAGCCATACCCGGCTGCTCACGCCGTAGCCCCGGCCGTGGCCGGCGGCGACGAACAGGTCCGCGGGGCCGGCGGCCCGGGCCCGCACCACCGCGGCGAGCCGCGCGAGCCCCCGGGAGACGTTGCTCGCGCCGAGCACGACCGCGCGGCGGCGGCCGGTCAGTTCCAGCGCCGCCACGGCGTCGGCCCGGAGAGGTTCTGGAAGCAGGAGACCGCGAGCATCGCGAACATGATGCCGAGGAACTCCTGGCCGTTCGTGAAGCCCCACCACGCGACGGCCGCGCCGGCGGCCACGCCGATCACGCCGGACACCCGCGGGGCGCCGTGGACGTCCGCCGCGAGCAGCCCCTCACGGACGATCTGGCCGCCGTCGAGCGGCGGCACCGGCGCGAGGTTCAAGAGCGGCCAGAAGACGTTGACCTCGAGCAGGAACACGAAGAACACCGCGAGGTGCGGGGACGCGAACGGCCGTCCCTCGTAGAGGCCGAGCGGCCGGCCCACCGCCTCGATCGGGAACGGCACGAGCCAGCCGCCGAGCTTGAGGCCGGCCACGATGAGCGCGGCCACCACGAGTTGCGCGAGCGGTCCGGCGGCCGACACGAGCAGCCGCTGCAGCGGACGCAGGTGGCGACGTCCCCAGGCGTCGGGGATCGCCAGGCCTCCGAAGTGGTAGAGCACGACGTGGGCGGGCTGGCCGAAGGTGCGGAAGGCGAGCGCGTGGCCGAACTCGTGGACGATGAGCGACACGAACACGACGCCGATCCAGATGACGAGCAGCTGGAGCATCGCCCGCGGGTCGCCGTCGAAGAAGGCCAGCGACAGCCCCTTGCATCCCTGCCACCCGAAGAGCGCCGACCCCAGCCAGAACCAGGGCGACACGCGGACGGGGATGCCCGCGAGGTCGAAGTGGAGGTCGGCCGGAGTGGGCTGCGGTTCGGCGAGCATGGTCGTGTCAGGCAGCGTACCGTGCGGCCGTCGCGGCCGCGCGGGCGCCGTCCCCGGCGATCGCCACAACCGCCTCCGCCGCACGGGCAGCGGAGCCGGGTCGGGCGACGTCGCGGGCCACGGCCTCGAGTCGCAGCACGACCCGCGCCCGGGCCGCCGGGTCGAGGAACCACTCGATCACGTGCGCGGCCGCCCGGTCGGCGGGATCCTGCACGGCGAGGTACTCCGGGTAGATCGCGTCGGGGTCGGCCGGCGGCACCTCCCGGGGGGACGCGAGCGCGGGCCGGACGGGGCCGATCGGGTCGCGGGCCGCGAGCAGGTTCACGAGCGTGATGAATCTTGCGTGCCGGAACCAGCTCTGCACGACGTGCGCGAGGCCGCTGATCCGGTAGACGATCACGGTGGGCACGCGGGCCGCGAGGAGCTCGAGCGACACCGAGCCGCTCACGGCGATCGCCGCCGTCGCCCGGCCGATGAGTTCCCGCGTCCGCCCGGCGACGATCCCGGCGTCGAGGTCGCGGAAGCCGGGGCAGCCCGCCGCGACCTCGGCGATCCGGCGGGCGTGCCGCTCGTGGAGCGCCGCGATCGCGACGCGTGCCTGCGGCACCCGCGCCTTCACGAGCGTGGCCGCCCGCACGAGCGACCCCAGGTTGCCCTCGATCTCCTGTCCTCGGGAGCCGGGCAGCAGGAGCACGAGCGGTGGCTCGCCCTCCGCGGGCGGCCGTCGCGCGACGCCGTCGAGTTCGTCGAAGAACGGGTGGCCGACGAGCGTGCTGGCGAGCCCCTGCGCCGTGAACCACTCGTGCTCGAAGGGCAGCGCGGAGAGGACGTGGTCGACGAGCCGCCGCATCTTCTTGACCCGCCAACTGCCCCAGGCCCAGACCTGTGGCGGGCAGTAGAAGACGGTGGGGATGCCGTGCCGCTTGGCCCGCCACGCCAGCCACCAGTGGAAGCCGGGAAAATCCACGAGCACGCACACGTCCGGACGGCCCGCACTGAAACTCCGCTCGGCCCGTCGGGCGAGGTCCACGAACCGGTGGATGTTGAGGATCACCCGCAGGAACCACATGACGGCGAGCTTCGTCATGTCGGCGACGAGCGCGACGCCGGCCGCCTCCATCTGCGGCCCGCCGAGGCCCACGCACTCGACGTCGGGCCGCCGGGCCTTGAGCGCGCGGACGAGGAGCGCCGCGTGGTGGTCGCCCGAGGGCTCGCCGGCCGAGATGAAGATGCGCATGCCGAGGCTCCGCGGCGGGACGACGTGCCGCGGAGTATTTCAGGTTTCGCGGGGCGTCCCTAGGCCGTTTTCCCGCGGCTCCGGCAGCCCCAGGGCCACAACGGCCCCGGCGGCGATCACGGCGGCGCCGGCCACGAACACGGGGCGGAAGCCGATCGCGTCCACGGCCCAGCCGACCGCCGGCGAGAGCACGAACGGCGCGGCGAGCGCCGCCCCCACCACGCTCACGTAGCGCGGGTGCTCGGCGGCGGCCGGCGCGATCTCGAGGGCGTAGTTCGTGAACAGCTTGAGCGAGATCGGGTTGAGCCCCAGCGGCGCGTAGACGATCCAGAACCACGTCGCGGCCACGCCGTGCGGCACGAGCGACAGCGCCGCGACCACCAGCGGCGTGATCGCCGAGAGGGCGACGAGGCCCGTGAGGACGATCCTCGTGCCGCGGCGATCGGCCACCGGCCCCGCCACGACGCTCGCCGCCGCCGTCGCGGCGTTCTGCACGACGACCCAGGTGAGCAGGCTGCCGATCGCGCTGCCGAGCCGGTCGCGGGCGAAGGCCTGGTAGTGGGGAAAGAGCATGATCACGGCCGAGAAGCAGGCGGCGACGACCGCGAGCCGCATGAGAGCCGGGTCGGAGCGCAGCGTCCGCCGCCAGTCGGCCGCGGCGTGCCGCAGGGCCGCGAGGCCGCCGGATGGCGGATGGCCGGCCGCGGGCACGATCTCGTCGGGGGGCTCGTCGAGGAGCGGCGGGATCAGGGCCGAGAGCGCGAAGAACGCCGCCGTCGTGGCGAAGATCTTCTGAAACCCGCCCGGCGTGCCGAGCCACGGTCCGAGCAGCACGAGCGCGGCCGCGATCGCCGCCGCGCTGCCGACCGTCACGCTCACCACCATGGCCCGGCCACGGTGCCCGGGCGGCACGAGCTTTCCCTGGAGGGCCGCGGCCACGAGCTGGTTGAGCCCGTTGGTCATCGAGAACAGCGCGTAGAGCACGAGGAACACCGCGGCCAGCAGGTCCGGACGCCGGGCCTCGAGAGGCCCCCACGCGACGGCGAGCGCCGCGAAGCACGCGGCCATGGCCAGGCTCGTGCGGACGAGCGACCACTTCTTCACCGGACGCCGCGCGAGCGGGCCGGCGAAGAACAGGGGCGGCACGCTCTGGCCGCCGCGGTTGAGCACGGGGAGGAGGCCGCGGAGGACGCCGGAGTCCACGACGGCGTCGAGCACCGCCGGCATGATGATCGTCTCGGTCTTGAAGATCCAGCCGACGCGGAGGACGATCTGGTGGCATTCCAGCCAGAACGTGTTCCTGGCCTCGCGACCAGCCTCGCGTCCCGGATCGTCCGTCGGCATGCTCGGCATCGTCGTCGCAGCATGGGGTTTTTTCCCGACGAAGTCCATCCGCATCGCGGCGGCGGTCCTGCTCTACGGCGCGGCAGTCGGCGCCCCGGCCCCCGCCGCCGAGCGGTTCGTCTGGTTCGGCGCCTCCACCCGGCCTGGCTAGGAAGGATCGCGGTCGAAAGGCATCTCCGTGTCGCGGTTCGACGACGCGACGGGCGCGATCAAGGTGCCGAAGCCCGTCTGCATCCTGTTCGGCGGGCCCCGCTGACACGACTCCCACTTGAGCTTCGCGCTGATGCGATCACCTCGTCTCGGGGCCCAGCCGCGTCGTGACTGGAATCCGGCCCGTGGATCGACAGCGAAATCCGGTTGCGAGGCAACCGGACCACCGGTTGGCCTGCCACCCCACATCGAGATGGCTGCGGCGCATCGAGCCTCCAAATCACGCGGGCGCCACATGGCGCCTCATCCGGCGAGGGGGCATGGGCAACCCCGAGCCCACCGAACGTCCGGCGAGATGGCACGGGCAACCCCGAGCACCCACCAAGGCACCGCTTCACCCCCACGCGCTCGGGCGACGTCACGCGACCGGCCGGCGGGCCTCGCCCGCGCGGCGGCCCAGGTTGCCGTAGCGGTGGTAGTCGGTCGAGATGCTCTGCTCGCGGAGATACCAGAGCAGCTCGACGCGTCCCGCCGAGACCACCGGCGCGTCGGCGATCCAATGCCCACCTGCCGCCGCAGCGTGGCGGACCGCCGCCGGGACGCGGTCGCGGCCGCCGTAGCGGACGCGGACGTCGTGACGCTCGAGCGCGGCCGCCACCGCGTCGTCGGGTTCCTCGAGGATCTCGACGCCCGCGGCCCAGGCGTGCGTGAGCCGGTCGAGTTCCGCCTCCCACGCGCGTGGGCAGCCGGGTGCGAACGAGGCGATCACGCGGACGCCGGTCACGCGGGCGGCTGCCACGCGGGCCACGACGTCGAACCAGGTGTCGGTCGGCGTGATGCGCACGCGGACGACCGCGAACGGGAGCGAGCGGCGGACGTTGTCCTGCCCGAGCAGCCTCACGTGGTCGTGCTCGCGCGAAAACTCCTCCTGCCAGGCGCGGTCATAGCGTGCGATCGCCGCGCGGAGCCGGTCTCCCTCCGCGCCGACCGGCAGCGCGGTCGCGAGCGCCGAGAGATCGGCGTTCCCGATCGGGCCCGCGACCGGTGCCACGCCCGCCGTGTCCTGAAAATCCATGAACGCCGCCACGTAGTTCGGGCCGCCGGCCTTGAGACCCGGGCCGAACGACGACTTCCCCATGCCGCCGAACGGCTGCCGCAGCACGATCGCGCCGGTCGTGCCGCGGTTGACGTAGAGGTTGCCGGCCCGGATGCCCCGCTTCCACTGGTCGATCTCGCGGTCGTCGAGGCTGTGGATCGCGCTCGTGAGCCCGTAGCCCGTGGCGTTGACGAGCTCGATCGCCTCGGCAAGCCGTGCAAACCGCATGACGCCGAGCACGGGCCCGAAGAACTCGGTCAGGTGCGTGACGCTGCCCGGCGTCACGCCCCACTTCACGCCCGGCGACCAGAGGTTCGGGTTGTCGCCGACGCGGCGGGGCTGCACGGCCCATGTCTCGCCCGGCTCGAGCGCGGTGAGGGCCCGCTCGAGGGCGCCTGCCGGCGGCCGGATGAGCGGCCCCATCCGCGAGTGGAGCACGTGCGCCGAGCCCACGTGGAGGCTCGCCACGGCGTCGCAGAGCGTCTGCTTGAACGCGGGATCGTCGTAGACCTCTCCCTCGAGCAGCAAAAGCGACGTGGCCGAGCACTTCTGCCCAGAGTGGCCGAAGGCCGAGTGGACGACGTGCTTGATGGCGAGTTCGCGGTCGCTCATCGCCGTCACGATCGTGGCGTTCTTGCCGCCGGTCTCGGCCGAGAGCCGCAGGCCGGGCTTCGCGGCGAGCATCTTGAGCGCCGTCTCGGTCCCGCCGGTGAGGATCACGGCCGAGACGTCGGCGTGCTGCACGAGCCGGGCGCCCGGGCCGCTGCCCGGGCAGGGCACGAACTGGAGCGTCTTCCGCGACACGCCGGCCCTCCAGAAGCACCGGCACACCTCCCAGGCGGTGAGCACCGCGTCGCTCGCCGGCTTGAGGATCACCGTGTTGCCCGCGGCGAGCGCCGCGGCGACGCCGCCACAGGGGATCGCGATCGGAAAATTCCACGGCGGCACGACGACGACGACACCGCAGCCGCGGGCCTCGACGCCGGGCAGGTCGTGGTACGACCGTGCCGCCGCCCGGTAGAACTCGACGAAGTCCACCGCCTCCGACACTTCGGGGTCGCCCTCCGTGAGAATCTTGCCGCCCTCGAGGAGCGCCGCGTGGAGGAGGGTGGCCCGGGCGCGACGGAGTTCCTGCGCGGCTCTTCCCAGCACGGCACTCCGCTGGTCGCATGAAAACGATCTCCAGCCGTCGAGATCGGCTGCGGCGCAGGCCACGGCCTCGTCCACCTCGCGGTCGGTGGCGACGGCGTGGCGGCGGATCACGGCGTCTGGCCGTGAAGGGTCGCGGCAAGGCCGGGTCTCGAGGTCCGCGACCTCGCGGCCCGCGACGACGACCGGCACGACCCCGCCGGCACGCGCGTCGGGATCACGGGCGACGATCTCCGCGGCCCAGGCGGAGTTGGCCTCGAGCGACCAGTCGGTGTCGGGCTCGTTGTCGAGGTCCCGCCAGGGCCGCTCGGGAAGCGGCTCGGGAAACGTCTCGGTGCGGCGGTCCTGCGCGCGACGGGCCGCGTCGGACACCGTCGTCATGAAGGCCACACGAAAACCCCGTTCGAGGAGCTGCCAGTCGGCGTTGCCCACCTCGAGCCGGAAGGCGTGGCCGAGGAAGTTCTCGGGGCCGGTGTTCTCGTCGAGACGGCGGATCAAGTAGCCGATGGCGTTGAGGAACTCCACCTTGCGGCAGGCGGGCGCGTAGAGGAGCAGCCGCCTCGTCCGCTCGAGGAGCGCCCGCCGCTGGTGGTTCGCCATGCCCTCCAGCATCTCGAACTGCACGCGTTCGCCCGCGCCGGCCCGCTCCGCGAGCACGAGCCCCCAGGCCACGTCGAACAGGTTGTGCGAGGCGATGCCGACGTGGACGGCGGCGAGGTTGCCGGGCTCGAGGGCGAAGCCGAGCATCCGCTTGTAGTTGGCGTCGGTCTCGACCTTCGTCTTGAAGGGCGCCTGCGGCCAGCCGTGGAGCGCGGCGTCGACCCGCTCCATCTCCATGTTGGCCCCCTTGACGATGCGGATCGTCACCGGCTCGCCGCCGGCCGCCACGCGGCCCTTCGCCCACTCCGTGATCCGCCGCTGCCAGCGGAACGAGTCGGGGACGTAGGCCTGCAGCGCGATGCCGGCGCGGACCCGCTCGAGGCCCGGCCGGTCGAGCGAGCGCATGAAGGCCTCGGCGGTGAGCGCGAGGTCGCGGTACTCCTCCATGTCGAGGTACAGGAAACGCGACGTGCGGGAGCCGTCGGCCTGCACGAACTCATTCGCGGCCGCGGCCCGGTAGAGCGGATCGAGCCGATCGCAGAGCCGCTCCAGCGCGTGCTCCCGCGCGATCGGCAGGATCTGGGAGTCGATCGTGGAGATCTTGACCGACAGCACCTCCACGTCGGGCGCGGCGAGGGCCGCGAGGTACTTCGCGAGCCGTGCCCGGGCCTCCTCCTCGCCGAGCAGGGCCTCGCCGAGGAAGTTGAGGTTCATCCGCAGGCCCTGCGCCCGGCGGGCGGCGAGGTGCTCGTGGAGGAGGTCGGGCTCCGCCGGCAGGACGACGTTCGCCGTCTCGTGCCGCAGGTGGGACTTCACCATCGGCACCGTCACCGACGGCAGCCAGTCCCCGAACGTCTGGAACCCGAGCAGGAGGGCCCGGTCGAGCGGGCTGAAGAACCGCGGGATGCCCTGCACGTCGAGGATGTGGGTGAACTGCTCGGCCGTGCGGGCGGCGGCGTGCGAGCGGAAGGCCTGGTCGGTGAGCTCGACGAGCGTGGCCTTGTCGGCCGGGCTCTCGAGCATCCGCGCGAGCTCGGCCTGCTGCCGCCGCTCGGCAGGCGTCTGCAGTGCCGCCGCGGCCCGCTGCAGTTCCGCGGCGAGCCGGACCGCGGCATCGATCATCGCTGCATCGACGGTCACGGCGTTCTCCGACGCGGTGCGGGAAACACTCCACGATTCAAGTTTATCGGCGATTGAAAATCCGGTCGTGCGACGAACCCGGGAAGCCCGGAGCGCAAGCGGCGGGATCGGCTTGAAGCACCCATCGCAAGGCTCAACGCGGCCCAGCGGCCGCGAGCAGCAGTTCAAGGTAGCTCCTCCGTTCCGGCGCCGCGCATCCGAGTTCGCGGGCGATCGCCGTGAGTCGCCCGCGGGCCCGCTCCACGTCGGCCGCTGCCGCCCGCTCCTCGAGTTCGAGGAACCAGCCGAGGCCGGCGACGTCGTCGAGGGCCACCTCGATCTCAGCGTTGTCCCGGTGCACGATCGCCGTCCGTCGCTGTTTCGCCACCTCACGGACCTGCCGGAACCCGAGGGCCTCGAGGAGGTCGGTCCAGCGGGTGATCGTCGCGGCGCCGGCCGGCCCGTTCGCCACGGGATCGACACCGAGTTCGATCTCGCGCCGCGTCTTCGTGACCGCGTCGATCCGCGGCCCCTTCCAGGTGACGACGACGTCGTCGCCCACGCACCTCAGCCGCAGGGCCTCGTCGGTGACGGCAAAGTCGCGGGACGGGTGGGCGAAGTAGCGATCGACCTGGTTGACGGCTGCGGACAGCCGGCCCCCGAGGCCCGCGAGCCTTCGTTCGATCCCGGCAGGATCGGCGACGGGGAATTTCAGCTCGACCTCGTACACTGGATCCTCCGGCATCGCATTCCTCCACGCGCATCGAGCCCCGATGGTAGCCTCCCGCGCCGCCCGTTTCGGAGCGCCGATCACGCTTCTGGTCATTGCGGCCTGTGCCGGCTGCGACGCGGGCCGCCGCGACCATCCCGCGGTGGGCCGGGCGCTCGGTTCGCTGCCGCTCGTGCCGCTCGGCCGCGAGGCGGGGCCGCCGGGACTCACCGGGAAGGTGACGCTCCTCAACTTCTGGGCGACCTGGTGCCCGCCCTGCCGCCGGGAACTGCCCGGGCTCGGGCGGCTGGCCGCGCGACTGGCGGACGAGCCTCGCTTCCAGCTCGTGGCCGTGAACGTCGGCTCGGGCGGCGCCGACGACACGGCCGCGCTCGCGGCCGAGACCCGCGAGTTTCTCGCGACGCGGGGCATCGCGGTCGACCCCTGGGCCTTCACCGATGCGATCGGCCGCGCGACGCTCTCGTCGGTGCTCGGCCTGGAGGGCATTCCCGCCACGTTCCTCGTCGGCCCCGACGGCCGCATCCGCCGGGCATGGGTCGGCTTCCGCGGCGGCGACGAGGCGGAGATGGCCCGCGAGGTGTTCGCACTGCTCAAGGAGTCCGCGGCTCCCGCCGCCGGCGCGGGCTCCTGACACGACGCGTCAGCCCCGCAGCTTGGCGAGTCGCGAGAGGAACGCGGCCGCGGCTGCGGCGGGGTCGGCCGCGGCGGTGACGGCCGAGGCCACCGCCACCCTGTGGATGCCGAGCGCCGCGAGGGCGTCGAGCCGCTCGAGCGTGACGCCGCCGATCGCGTAGACCGGCAGCGCGACCTCGCCGGCCACGGTCCGCAGGAACTCCGGCGGCGCCTGGGTCGCGAACGACTTCGTGGGCGAGGGGAAGCAGGGGCCGACGCCGAGGTAGTCGGCCCCGTCGGCGACCGCGGCGCGAGCCTCGGCCACGTCGTGGGCCGTGCGGCCGACGAGCGCCGACGGGCCGACGACCCGCCGCACGAGCGCCGTCGGCATGTCGTCGGCGCCGGTATGCACGCCGGCGGCACCGAGGGCAGCGGCCACGTCGGCACGATCGTTGACGACCACGAGGGCCCGGTCGTCGCCGTCCCGCGACCGCACGATCCCGAGCGCCCGCCGCACCCGTTCCACGAGCGCCGGCACGCCGAGCCCCTTGTCGCGGATCTGCAGCATGCGCACGCCCGCCTCGACGAGCGACCCGACGAGCCGCGCGAAGTCGGCCTCGTCGCGGCGGCCGTACACGAGCACGCAGAGGTCGATGCCCGAAAGCCGCTCGCGGGCCCGCGCGACCGCGAGGCCGCCGCGTTCGAGTTCGTAGACCCGGTAGCGGAGCCGCTCGAATCGCGGGGCCGCGTCCGGCGCCACGACGGCGGCGCACTCCTCGAGGCTCCGCAGGGCCTGCCCCGCGCGGGCGGAATTTGCCGCCACGAGGTCCGCGGCGGAACCGCGGCGGAGCGCGTGCGCCGACCGCATGCCGAGGCCCACGTCGCCGGCCACGTCGCGCAGCGTGACACGGTGCCGCAGGGGCTCGCAGGCGAGGATCGCGGCGAGTTCGTGCCGCACGTCGCGGGCCGCCGCCGTCGAGCGCGGGTCGTCGAGGACGAATCTCGCGACGTCCTCCACGACGCGAATCGCCTCGGCGGCCCGGTTGGCGGCGGCGTCCACCGCGCGCCACACGCCCGCCTCGCCGTTCCCGCCAGTCGACCGGTTTTCCATGGTATTCCCCGCGTTTTAGCAGACGCCGCCGGCCTTGGAAAAAGTGGGGGGCCGGCCTACAGTCCCCGCCCCTCGCTTTCGGACGATCCCCCGTGCGCGCCGCCCGCTACCTCACGCTCTGCTGGCCGGGACTGCCGTGGCTCTGGCTCCGCGGCAGCCTCATGGGCCTCGTGCTGGCGCTCGCCTTCGCGGTGGCGTTCGACGTGGCCGTGGTCACGACCTGGATCTGGTCCGAGTTGGTGGACCTCCCGGTCGCCGTCGGCATCTGGGCCGCCGCAGGTGCGATCCTCGTGGTGTCCACGGCGTCCGCCGTCCATGCGTTCCCGCCCCCCCTGCCCTGCGGCCGCGACGCCGCGATGGATGCCCTCTTCATCGCGGCCCGTGACGCCTACCTGGCCCGCGACTGGACATCGGCCGAGGCCGGCCTGCGGTCGCTGCTCGTGCGGGCGCCGACCGACGGGGAGGCCCAGCTCTTGCTCGCCACCCTCCTGCGGCGGGTCGGCCGGGCCGCGGAGGCCCGCGAAGCCCTGGAAAAACTGTCCCGCGCCGACTCCGGAGCCCCGTGGAGGGCGGAGATCGCACGGGAGCTGGCCCGGCTCGACGCAGACGCGTCAGGCCCGGAGGAGGCCGTGGATCCGGTGTCGCTGCCAATCCGCGCCGAGCCCGCACCCGCGGGCCGCCGCGACGCGGCCGCCTGAACCGGCACGGAAACGCCCCGGTTTCGCGGCATTTTTTCCGGGCGTTACAGACACGCCGGGGGCGGTGGCCCTAAAATGCTTTCGCCGCATGGAACGGCGTGCGATTTGCACCCGTAGGATGTGGGAGTCGGGACCTGCCGCGGTGGCACCCCGGCCCCCGGCATCCCGGCCCGAGCCCCTCCCGGAACACACCCATGTACGAGCGTTTCACGGACCGCGCCCGCAAGGTGATGCAGCTGGCCAACCAGGAGGCGCAGCGGTTCAACCACGAGTACATCGGCACCGAGCACGTGCTGCTCGGGCTCATCAAGGAGGGCAGCGGCGTCGCGGCCAACGTGCTCAAGAACCTCGACATCGACCTGCGGAAGATCCGCATGGAGGTCGAGAAGCTCGTCCAGAGCGGGCCCGACATGGTCACGATGGGCAAGCTCCCCCAGACGCCGCGGGCCAAGAAGGTCATCGAGTACTCGATGGAGGAGGCCCGCAACCTCAACCATAACTACGTCGGCACCGAGCACATCCTGCTCGGCCTCCTCCGCGAGCAGGAGGGGGTGGCGGCGCAGGTGCTCATAAACCTCGGCCTCAAGCTCGAGGACGTCCGCGAGGAGGTCCTCAACCTGCTTGGGCACGGGATGGAGGGCGAGGGGGGCGAGCGTGCCGGGATGGGCGGCCGGCAGCCGGCCGGCGCCGGCGGCGGCGGCAGCGAGGGCAGCCCGAAGAGCGGCAAGAGCAAGACGCCCGCCCTCGACAGCTTCGGCCGCGACCTCACGGAGCTCGCGCGTCAGGGCAAGCTCGACCCCG
>JBJTPA010000116.1:0-12308 GCA_046074885.1 Planctomycetaceae bacterium | reverse complement strand
GTCGGTGGCCGCCGCGGAGGCGCGGGTCGAGCGGCTCGGGGCGGCCACGCCGGTCGTGCCGCTGCCGGCCGCGATCACCACGGCCGCCCGGCTCCTCGCGGGCAGCGACAAGGCCCGCCGCGAGCTCTACGTGTTCACCGACTGCTCGCACGGGGCCTGGGACGGCGCCGCGGCGGTGGAGGTGCCCGCCGACACGAGCCTGCTCTACGTGGACGTGGCCGCCCCGGCGCCGCAGAACTTCGCGATCGAGTCGCTCGAGCTGGCCGGCGAGCAGGTTGCCGCCGGCACCCCGCTGGCCATCTCCGTGTCGCTGGCCCGGTCGGGTCCGGACGCCACCCGCGCCGTGGCCGTCGAGATGCGCGCGCCGGACGGCCGCTACGCGCGGCGGGGTGTCAAGCCGGTGACCTGGAAGGAGGGCGTGACCGCGCAGGTGGACTTCGAGGTCGCCGGGCTCGAGCCCGGCGTGCGCCAGGGCCGCGTCGTCATCGACGGCGCCGACGATCTCGAGGCCGACGACGCACGGTGGTTCACGGTGGCCGTGGGGGCCGCGGCGCCGGTGATCGTGGCGGCCCCCGCGCCCGCAACGCGGACGGGCCTCTTCTTGGCCGAGGCCCTGGCGCCGGCCGGGCTGCGACGCGCGGGGACGGCCCGTTTCGATCCGCGGATCGTGGACATCGCGGAACTCGCCACCACCGACTGGCGGGCGGCCCGCGGCATCGTGCTCGTCGATCCGCCGCCTCTGCCGCCACCGACCTGGGAGGCGCTCGAGGCGTGGGTGGCCGAGGGCCACGGTCTCGTCGTCTGGCTCGGGCCGCGGGCCGGCACGCCGGAGCGATTCGACTCCGAGTCCTCCCGCCGCGTGCTCGGCGGGCATCTCGTGCGGGTCTGGCGGAGCCAGGACGGCAACCACCTCGCGCCGACGGCGCTCGACCACCCGCTGCTGGCGGCGTTCCGGCGGGTCGGCGACGCGGTGCCGTGGCAGGATTTCCCGGTGGCGCGGCACTGGGAGTTCGCCCCGGAGCCGACGGCCGACGCGGCCGGTGACGCCGCGCGAGGCGGGGCCGCCGTCGTCGGGGCCTACAGCGATGGGATGCCGGCCATCCTCGACCACCGCGTGGGCAACGGCACGGTGGTGGTGGTGACGACGCCGGTGTCGCAGGCCGCCGGCGACCCCGAGGCCTGGAACCGCCTGGCGACCGGCTTCGAGCCGTGGCCGTTCGTGATCCTCGCCAACGAGTCGCTCCTGCACGCCATCGACACGGCCGACGAGCGGAACGTGACGGCCGGCGCGCCGGCGGTGCTGCGGCTCGACCGCCGCGACGTCGCCGCCGCGACCGTCCGCTCGCCCGCGGGCGACGACTTCCCCGCCGCCGTCGATCAGAAGCGGGGCACGATCACGGTGACGGCCACCGAGCAGCCGGGCAACTACGTCGTCCGTGCGGGGGGCGACGTCGGCGGCGTGGCGACCGGCTTCAGCGCGAACCTCGCGCCGTCCGCCACCGACTTCCGCCGCGTGCAGGCCGACGACCTCGCCGCCGTGCTCGGCGCCGACCGCCGCCTCGCGCGGACCGAGGCGGAGCTCGTGCGCGACGTGCGCCGCGAGCGGGTGGGCACCGAGATGTACGGCTGGGTGATCGTGCTGGCCGCGCTGGCGATGGCGGCCGACTGGATCGTCGCCAACCGCTTCTACGCGCCGCGGGACGACGGCGCCGTCCCGCCCCCGGCCGAGTCGTTCGCGGGGCCGACGTCCGGCGGCCCCGCTCCGGACGTCGCGCCGCCCGCCGTGGCTCCGCCGCCAATGCCGCAGGCCGCGGCGGGGCGTCGCGGCCCGCCGCCGCTCCCGGAGGCCCGCGCATGATCGCGGCGACGACCGTCGAGAACGTGTCGCTCCACTACGACCCGGTGGGTTCGTGGATCTTCGTGGCCGCGGTGGCGGCGGCGCTCGCCGCGGTGCTCGTGGCGATCCCGCCCGACCGCAGCCGGGCCGGCGGCGGCCGTCGCTGGGTCCTCGTCGGCCTGCGGCTCGGCGCGTTCCTGGCCCTCGTGGCGTGCATGTTGCGGCCGGCGATCACCGCCACGCGGAAGGCCCGGCAGCAGGGGACGGTGATCGTGCTGGCCGACGCCTCGGAGAGCATGACCGTGGCCGACGGGCCGGGCGGCCGCACGCGGTGGGAGGAGATGCGGGCGGCGCTCGACGCGGCCCGGCCCGCGGCGCGGGCGCTCACCGCGGGCGGCGACTTCGACGTGGCCCTGTCGCGGTTCGACCGCGGGCTCGCCCCGGTGGCGGCCGCGGCCGACGACCCCTTCCCGCTCGACGCCTGGGCCGACGCCGCGACCGCCGACGAGACCGCGATCGGGGCCGCGATCGACGACGCCGCGCGCGCCGCCGGCGGACGGACCGTCGCCGGCGTGATCGTGCTCAGCGACGGCGCGCAGCACGCCTACGCCCCGCGCGACCTGCCGCCGCAGTCGGCGGCGCGGCGGCTGGCAGAGGCCGGCGTGCCGCTGTGGAGCGTGACCTTCGGGCAGCAGCGGGCCGAGGGGCAGGGCCGCGACGTCGCGGTGGTGAACCTCTCGGTGGCCGACACGGTCTACGTGAAGAACGCGATCGAGGTCTCGGGCCGCGTGCGGCTCGAGGGGCTGGCGGGCCGCGAGGTCGAGGTGCGGCTGCTCGCGGAGGAAGAGGCGGGGAGGATGGAGCAGGTGGCCGCCGCGCGGGTGAAGACGGCGGGCGAATCGGGGGAGGAGACGGTGCGGCTCGCGTGGACGCCGCGGGCGGTCGGCGAGCGGAAACTCACGCTCTCGGCCGCCGCCCAGGACGGCGAGGTGGTCGTCGCGAACAACGAACTCTCCACCTTCGTGGACGTCATCGAGGGGGGGCTGCGGGTGCTGTATCTCGAGGGCGCCCTGCGGGTCGAGCAGCGGTTCCTGCGGCGCGCGCTCGCGGCGAGCCCGGACATGCAGGTGGACTTCCAGTGGATCGACTCCGCGAAGCGGTCCCGCTGGCCCGTGGACCTGGGACGGGTCGTCGGCGGCGACTACGACGTGTTCCTCGTCGGCGACCTCGACGCGGCGGCGCTGCGGCCCGAGGACCAGAAGACGATCCTCGCCAAGGTGAACGCCGGCGCCGGCATCGCCTTCCTCGGCGGGGCCCACGCGTTCGAGGCCGGGGGCTGGGCGGCGTCGGAGCTGCGCGGGCTCGTCCCCTTCGCTGCCGATCCGCTCGCCAGGCAGCCCTTCGACCAGCCGGTCCGCGAGAGCCTCCACCTGCCCGGCCCGCTGAAGATGCTGCCCGACCCGCAGCGGGGCGACGTGTCGATCCTGCGGCTCGGGAAGGACGGCGACCAGCGGGCCGCGTGGGCGGCGCTGCCGACGCTCGAGGGCGCCAACCGGCTCGGCCGCCTCGTGCCGTCCGCCACGCCGCTGGCCGTCACGCAGGACGGCGCGCCGCTGCTCGTGGCGCGCGACTACGGCGGCGGCCGCGTGATCGCCTTCGCCGCCGACTCGACCTGGCGGTGGGTGATGCAGGGCGCCGGCCAGCAGCACGCCCGGTTCTGGCGGCAGCTCGTGCTGTGGCTCGCGCGGCAGGACGAGGCGGAAGGGGACACGCTCTGGGTGCGGCTCGCGCAGCGGCGGATCTCGCCGGGCACGCCGCTGGAGTTCGACGCGGGCCTGACGGCGCCGGACGGCAAGGCGGCCGCGGGCGCGACGCTCGAGGCCCGGGTCGTCTCGCCCTCCGGCCAGAAGCGGCCGGTCCGCGTGGCCCGGCAGGGCGAGTCGTTCGCGGGCACGATCACCGACTGCGCCGAGCCGGGAGACTGGTCGCTCGTGGTCACGGCGACGAGGCCGGGCGCCCCGTCGCGGGAGCGGACGGCGCGATTCACGGTCTTCCGCCAGGATCTCGAGCTCGCGAACCCGCGGGCGAACCCGCTCCTGATGCGACAGCTCGCCGAGGCGACGACGGGCGGCGTGAGGCTCCCCGAGGAGATCCCGGCGATCTTCGAGGAGATCGGCGCGCGGCCGCCGGTCTTCGAGTCGCAGGAGCAGTGGTCGTGGACCCCGTGGGACAAGTGGCCGCCGCTCCTCCTGATGGCCGCCTGCCTGTGCGTCGAGTGGTTCCTGCGCAAGCGCTGGGGCTTGGTGTAGGCCCGCTTTTCGGCTTTTGCCGGTGGGCGGGCTTTGCTATCGTCTCCGCCCCTCCCAGCCTTCCCGCGCCCGAGCGAGCCGCCGGTGGCCAAGCGACGCCAGATCCGCGAGAAGCTCCTGCTCGGCGGCATCCTCGTGGCCGCCGTGGTGGCCCTCCTGTCGGCCAGCGGCTTCGTCGGCATCTACTCCTACCGCAACCTCGTGCGGGGTCTCTCCTGCCGGGCGGCCGAACTGCCTCCCGCCAGCGCGCTCGGCAACCGCGTCGCCGGCATGCGGCTCGCCCACGCCCGGGCGTGCGCCGGCGAGGAGGGGGCCGGCCGCCAACTCCTCGCCGAGCTCGCCGCGGCCCGCGCGTCGCTCGACGGCTACCGTGCGGCGCTCGCCGAAGGCGAGATCGACGACGAGCCGTTCGCCGACCGTTCCAGGGAGCACGAGATGGCGCGGCAGATCGCCGCCAGCCTCGACGAGATCGGCCGCGCGGTGGGCACGGACGGGCCGGACGGCGCGGCGCTCCTGGCCGTGGCGCCGCACCTCGACGCGCTCGCGGAACTGACCGCCGCGCTGCCCTCCTTCCTCCAGGAGCGGCTCCACGAGCTCGCCCACGAGGTCCGCGTGCGCTACCGGTCGCTCATCGCCACGACCTGGGCGTCGGCCCTCGCGGCCGCGGCGCTCCTCGCGGCGATCGGCGTGTTCACCTACCGCTGGGTGTTTCGGCCGCTGCGGCTGCTCGGCCACGGTTCCCGCCGGGTGGCCGCCGGCGACTTCGGCTACCGCATCCGTCTCGACTCGCGGGACGAGATGGCCGAGCTCGCCGACGCCCTCAACGACATGACCCAGCGGTTCGAGGAGATCCGCGACGACCTCGACCGCCAGGTGCAGCTGCGGACCCGCGAGGTGATCCGCGGCGAGCAGCTGGCGAGCGTGGGCTTTCTCGCGGCCGGCGTGGCCCACGAGATCAACAACCCGCTGGCCTCGATCGCCATGTGCGCCGAATCGCTGGAGAGCCGGCTGGCGCCGGCCGCCGCCGCCGACCCCGAGGCCCAGGTCGCCCGCCGCTACCTCGCGCTCATCCAGGCCGAGGCCTTCCGCTGCAAGGGGATCACCGAGAAGCTCCTCGACTTCTCGCGGCTCGGCGAGCGGAAGCGGCAGGCGACGGCGCTCGCGGCGCTCGTGGCCGACGTGGCCGAGATGCTCCGGCACGTGGGCCGCTTCAAGGGCCGCACGATCGAGATCGAGCCGGGGCAGGACGTGCTCGTGATGGCCAATCCCCAGGAGCTCAAGCAGGTCGTGCTCAACCTGCTCGTCAACGCCCTCGACTCCGTCGCCGACACCGGCCGCGTCACCGTGGCCGCGCGGCGGAGCGGCGGCGAGGCGGTGCTGACCTTCACCGACGACGGCTGCGGCATGGACGAGGAGGTGCTCGAGCACCTCTTCGAGCCCTTCTTCACGCGGCGGAAGCAGGGGCAGGGCACCGGCCTCGGCCTGTCGATCGTGCACCGCATCGTCACCGACCACGGCGGCCGGATCGAGGCGTCGAGCGGCGGCCCGGGGCATGGGTCGACCTTCCGCGTCACGCTGCCGGCGGCGGCGGTCGGCGGCGCCGCGCCGGCTCGCGCCGCCGACCAGGCGGCCTGAACCACCACGGAGACACCATGAAGCACGCATCGCGGCCCCTGCGGATCCTGTTCGCCGACGACGAGCCCTCGCTCCAGGAGCTGATGCGTATCGAGCTGCCCCGGCTCGGCCACGAGGCCACGGTCTGCCCCGACGGCGCCACGGCGCTCGCCGCCCTCGACCGCACGGCGTACGACTGCGTGATCGTGGACCTCGACATGCCGGGGGCCGGCGGGCTCGACGTGATCGCCCGGCTCCGCGACACGGCCCCCGACACCGAGGCCGTGATCCTCACCGGCAAGTCGTCGGTTGAAAGCGCGGTCGCCGCGGTCCGCCACGGCGTCTCCGACTACCTCACGAAGCCCTGCAAGCTCGTGGAGCTCCAGGCGGTGCTCGAGCGGGTGCGCCGCAGGCGGGAACTGACGACGCGGCTGAAGGCCCTCGAGCGCCGCGTGCGCCGGGCGGAGGGGGAGACGCGGCTCGTGGGCGACTCGCCCGCGCTCGACCAGGTGCGGCGGCTGATCGCCCGCGTGGCCGCGAGCGAGGCCACGGTGCTCGTCCGCGGCGAGACGGGCACCGGCAAGGAGCTCGTGGCCCGGGCGATCCACGAGGGGAGCGGCCGCGCCGGCGGGCCGCTCGTGGCGGTCAACTGCGGGGCCCTGCCCGAGAACCTCGTCGAGAGCGAGCTGTTCGGCCACCGCAGGGGGGCGTTCACCGGGGCCGACGAGCACCGGGCCGGCCTGTTCGAGGTGGCCGACGGCGGCACGCTGTTCCTCGACGAGATCGGCGAGCTGCCGCGGCACCTGCAGTCGCGGCTCCTGCGGGTGCTCGAGAGCGGCGAGGTCCGGCGCGTGGGCGACAACCAGCCGATCACCGTGGACGTGCGGGTGGTCTGCGCCACGCACCGGCCGCTCGAGGAGATGGTGGCGGCGGGCGAGTTCCGCGAGGACCTCCTGTTCCGCGTCAACACCTTCGAGATCGCGATCCCGCCGCTCCGCGACCGGCGCGAGGACATCCCGGGACTCGTCCGCCACTTCGTCCGCCAGGCGCGTCCGCAGACGCCCGCGCAGGCGGAGGTCGTGGAGCCCGCGGTGGAGGCCGCTCTGGCGGCCCACCACTGGCCGGGCAACGTCCGCGAACTCGCCAACGTCGTCGAGCACGCCCTCGTGCTGTGCGACGAGCTGCCCCTGACGACGGCCCATCTGCCGGCCCGGCTCGGGGCGGGGCGGCCCGCCGCGGGATCGCCCGTGCCGCCCGGCGTCGTGGCCCCGACGCCGCCGGCGCGGCCGCTCTCTTTGCGGGAGCTCGAGATGCAGGCGATCCTCGAGGGCCTCGAGCGCAACGGCGGCAACAAGCCGAAGACCGCCGAGGAACTCGGGATCAGCCTCAAGACCCTCTACAACAAGCTCCACCAACTGCACGACGGCCTGCAGCAGACGGGGTGAGCGATCCCGGATCGCCCATCGGCCCGGAGTCCCGTCGCTCGCGCTCCGGGCTTCTTGATGATCCGGTGCTGCTTCCCGTCAGGAAGCCCCAAGCGCCAGCGCGGGGATTGCTGGCCGGCCGCGTCACGTCTTGCGTACCACGCCCACGAGCACGCCGAGCACGCGGGCGTTGCGGACGTAGATCGGCTTCATCGACGCGTTGGCCGGCTGCAGCCGGATCCGGTCCCGCTCGGGGAACCACTGCTTGAGCGTGGCCTCGCCGTCCTCGGTCTGGGCCACCACGATGTCGCCCGAGTGCGCCGTCTGCTTCTTCTGGATCACCACCCAGTCGCCGTCGGCGATCTGGGCGTCGATCATCGAGTCGCCCATCACCTTGAGCACGAAGTGGTTGTCGCGGTTGAAGAGGTCCTCGAAGCTGATCCGCTCGGTCTGCTCCTCGGCGGGCCGCAGCGTGCCGGCCGCGACCCAGCCGGCCATCGGCAGCCCCCGCAGGCTCGCCGGCTCCGTCACGAGCTCGATCGCCCGCGACATGTTCTTGCCGCGGGTGATGAGCCCCTTGCGCTCCAGGGCCTTGAGGTGGCAGACGACGCCGTTGGGCGAGCGGATCTTGAAGGCCTGGCCGATCTCCCGGACCGTGGGCCCGTAGCCACGCGAGTGGATCTTGTCGCGGATGAAGGCGTAGATCTCCATCTGCCGCTCGGTCGGCTGGTCGCCCGCGTCGGCCTCGTCGGTCGTCGTGACCAGGCCCAGGGGATGCTTCCGGATCGCGGCCACGGCGGCGCCGCGACGGGCCTTCGCCTTCGCGGCGGAGTGCCGGCGGGCCGGGGCGGGAGCCTTGCGCTTGGACATGCGTGTCGAGCGGATGACCGCTTTCCTGTGGGAGGGATGGATCGGCCGCCCGGCCCTATCGGCCGCCGCGGTCCATGGACGCCAGTATCTTACTATACGGCCGTTCATTTTCAAGGGGGCGGGGCGTTTGTGGGCGCGGAGCGGCGCGGGCTACGATGACTGTGCCATCGCCACCCCCGCCCGTGGAGGCCCGTCATGCCCGTCAGCACTCCGGTTCGCGTGCCGGCCGTCGCCCTGCTGTCCGCCCTGTGCCTGGCCCTTGCGGCGCCCGCGGCGGACGCGCCGCCTCGGAAGGAGGCCCGCGACGGGGATGCGGCCCGGAAGGCCTCCACGGTCGCGGTGATCCGCCTGGCCGGTGCCCTGCCCGACGGGGTCGGGCAGGGGGGGCTGCTCGCGGACGTCGCGCCGCACCTCCATCGGCTCGTCGAGCGGCTCGACCGGGCTGCCGCCGACGCCCGCGTGAAGGCGGTGGTGCTTGCGATCGAGTCGCCCGACGTGGGCCGGGCCCGGATCGACGAACTTCGCGCCGCGATCGGCCGGCTGCGCAAGGCCGGGAAGACGGTGGCGGCGCACCTCGTCGGGGGCGGCGCGGCGGCCTACGTGCTCGCGTCCGCCTGCGACACGGTGACGCTGGCCCCCGCCGCCACGCTCGAGGTCGCGGGCGTCCGCGCCGAGATGATGTTCTTCAAGTCGCTGCTCGACCGCCTCGGCATCGCCGCCGAGATCCTCCAGGTGGGGGACTTCAAGGGGGCCGGGGAGCCGCTGACCCGCGACTCGATGAGCCCCCAGCTCCGCGCCCAGTACGAGAGCTTCGTCGGCGACCTCTTCGACCAGCTCGTGGAGCGGATCGCCGCCGACCGGAAACTCGCCGTCGCGAAGGCCCGGGAGCTCGTGGACGTCGGCGTGTTCACGCCCGAGGCGGCACGCGCCGCAGGCCTCGTCGATGCGGTCGGCTACGAGGACGAGGTCGTGGCCGCGGCCGCCGCCCGCGCCGGGATCGAGGCGCCGAAGGTCGCCCGCGACTACGCGGAGCGAAAGGTCGACCAGGACTTCTCCGGCATCGGCGGGCTCGTGAAGCTCGTGGAACTTCTCTCGGGGCAGAAGCCGGACAAGCCCGCGGGCGCGGGGCGGCGGATCGCCGTCGTGCACCTCACGGGCGAGATCCGCGAGGGCAAGGGCCGCGACGACCTGCTGGCGGGCGGCGCCGCCGGCTCCGAGGACCTCGTGAAGGCGGTCCGCGAGGCGGCCAGGGACGAGAAGGTGGCGGCGATCGTGCTGCGGATCGACTCGCCCGGCGGCTCGGCGCTGGCCAGCGACCTGATCTGGCGGGAGGTGGAGCGCTGCGACAAGCCCGTCGTCGCGAGCCTGTCGGACGTGGCGGCGAGCGGCGGCTACTACGTCGCCGTGGCGGCCGATCGCATCGTCGCCGCCCCCGGCACGCTGACGGGATCGATCGGCGTGGTCGGGGGCAAGATCGCCGTTGGCGGCGCGCTCGAGAGGGTGGGCGTGCACACCGACGTGGTGAGCCGGGGCCGCAACGCCGGCTGGCTCTCGATGACCGAGCCCTTCACGCCGGCCGGGCGGGAGGCCTTCATGACGACGATGCAGGACGTCTACCGCCAGTTCACCGGGAAGGTGGCGGCGGGACGGAAGCTCGCCCCGGCCGCCGTGGAGAAGCTCGCCGGCGGCCGCGTCTTCACCGGGCGGCAGGCGCAGGCGGCCGGGCTCGTGGACCGCCTCGGCACGCTCGACGACGCGATCGACGAGGCGCGGAAGCTCGCCGGCATCGCGGCCGAAGAGGAGGTCGATCGCGTCCTCCTGCCCGAGCCGCGGGGGCTGTTCGACGACCTGTTCGGTGCGGCCGGGCACGGCGGAGACCCCGTCGCGGGACTCGCGGTGACCGACGGCGTGCGGGCGGCGCTCGTCGCGCGGCTGCCGGTGCTCCGGTCGCTCGCCGTCGAGGTCGACGGCCTCGCGGATGTTCTCTCCGGCCGGCCGCAGCTGATCCTGCCCGCCCGGATCACGATCCGCTGACGGGGCGCCCGTCGCCGGCTACGAGCAGGCACAGCATGTGGCCGGCCGGGCAGGCGCCGAAGGCAATCCGATGCTCTCCGACCCTCCCCCTGGGAGAGGCCGGCCGCAGGCGGGGCGAGGGAGCAGGGGCAGCGAGGCCGGCCGCCGAGGGCAACCTCACCCCGCCCTCTCCCGGAGGGAGAGGGCGAAAGGCACGGTCCTCACCAGGCGAAGTGCGCGAAGGCCTTGTTCGCGTCGGCCATGCGGTGGACGTTGTCCCGCTTCGTCACCGCCGCGCCCTCGCGCTTGTACGCGGCGATGATCTCCTCGGCGAGCTTCTCGAAGGTGCCGCGGCCCTTTTTTTCACGGACCGCCTGCAGGATCCAGCGGATCGCGAGCGACTGCTGCCGGTTGCGGTTGACCTGCATCGGCACCTGGTAGGCGGCACCGCCCACCCGCTTGGAGCGGACCTCGACGGCCGGCTTCACGTTCTCGACCGCGCGGTTGAAGACCTCGATCGGCTCGACCTCGGTGACCTTCTTCGCCACGATGTCCATCGCCTTGTAGAAGACGTTCTGTGCGACGCTCTTCTTGCCGTCCTCCATCAGGCAGTTGATGAACTTGCTGGCGAGGAGCGACCCGTAGCGGGGGTCGGGACGGAGCTGCTCGCGGCTGGCTGTGATGTTGCCCATGACGTGGTTTCCCTCGACTAACCCTTCTTCGCGCCGTACAGGCTGCGGGACTGCTTGCGGCCCTGCACGCCGAGCGTGTCGAGCGCGCCGCGGATGATGTGATAGCGGACGCCGGGGAGGTCGCGGACGCGGCCGCCGCGGATGAGCACGATCGAGTGTTCCTGGAGATTGTGCCCCTCGCCCGGGATGTAGACCGTGACTTCCTTCTGGTTCGAGAGCCGCACGCGGGCGATCTTCCGGAGCGCCGAGTTGGGCTTCTTCGGCGTCATCGTGCGGACCTGCAGGCAGACGCCCCGCTTCTGCGGGCAGCGGTCGAGCACGGGTGACTTGGAGAACTTCCGCTTCGGGCGGCGGCGGCTGCGGACGAGCTGGCTGATCGTGGGCATGCGTGGGTCTGCGGGGCGGGAATTCGGGAGCCCCAGAGAATAGCCGAGGATCGAGGCCTACGGAAGCGGTCGGCCGCCGGGGCCTGTTTTCCTCATTCCGGATGAAACAATTCCCCCCGGCCGCCGGCGAGCAGGTCGCCGTGCCAATGCCGCCACGGGCCGGGGGCGGCGGTGCTGGCCGGGGCGAACCCGGCACGCGCCAGCCGCCGCAGGACGAGGGGCACGAGCGGGGGTGACCAGCAGGAGCCGCGGGCGAACGTCATGGGGGGCGCCGGTGTGGTGATGAGCGCCAGGATCGTGCCGCGGCGCATCGCCAGGCCGGGCTGCGGGCCGATGGCGCCGGCGAGCGTGAGCAGTCCCCCCCGCATCTCGAAGCCCGCCGCCGTGCCGCAGCCGCCGCCGATCGCCACGAGGCCGCGGCGCATGCGTGCCGCAGCGAGGTCGCCGGCGGCACCGGTCACGATCACGACGCCGCCGCGGAGCCCCGCGTCGGAGCCGGGGAGAGCGCCGGCGAGGTTGTCGCCCGCCGAGCCCGCCACGCGGACCGAGCCGCCGGACATCTCGGCGGCCAGCCAGTCACCGGCATCGCCCTCCACGACGAGCGCGCCGCCGGTCATCCGCTCGCCCGAATGGCGGCCCACCGGGCCGGCGACGAGGATCCGTCCCGAGGCCATGCCGGCCCCCACGCGGTGGACGCGGGAAAAGTCGCCGCGGCACTCGAGCGTGCCGTCACCGCCCGCGCCGGAAATGTCGAACAAGTCGCCGAGCGGGCGCGGGCGACCGTCGGCGCGGACCGGAAGCCGCGCGACCTCGGCGGCGGACAGCCGGGCGACGCGGTCGGGCACGACGCCGTCGAGTTCGACGGAGAGCGGCCCGGTCGGATCGCGACGCGGCACGAGGACGAGCGGCATGGGCGGAGCGGAAAACGGCGACGGCCGCGGGGAACATGCGCTCCCCGCGGCCGCCAGCATATCGTCGCGCCCCGGCCGCCCTACTTGGTGGCAGCCGTCGTCACCGGGATCTTGCGCGACGTGCTCGCCGGGGACTTCTGGAGTTCCACCGTGAGCACGCCCTTGTCGTAGCGGGCGGTGACCTTCGCGGGGTCGACCGACTCCGGCAGGGGGATCGCCCGGCTGAAGGCGCCGAAGCGGCTCTCACAGTGC
>JBJTPA010000115.1:0-6892 GCA_046074885.1 Planctomycetaceae bacterium | reverse complement strand
TGATCGTGCCGGCCTTCATCGAGCAGGGCGACACGATCAAGGTGGACACCCGGACGGGCGAGTATCTCGAGCGGGTGAAGGCCTGACCGCGGGGGAGCGGTGGTGAGGGAGTCGCACAGGTTTTCAACCTGTCGATTGGGGCTTCCACTCCATCGCACGTGCAGGTTGGAAAACCTGCACCCACGCCGTGTGGAGCCCGGGGCTCACACCTTGACGCGCTCGAGGTATTCGCCCGTCCGCGTGTCGATCTTGATCGTGTCGCCCTGCTCGATGAAGGCCGGCACGAGCACCTCGGCGCCCGTCTCCAGCTTCACCGGCTTCGTGAGGTTCGTGGCCGTGTTGCCGCGGACCGCCGGCTCGGCGTACTCGACCTTGAGCAGCATGTGGTTCGGCGGCTCCATCGAGATCGGGTTGCCGTTGTAGAGCAGCATCGAGCAGACGGTGCCCTCCTTGATCCACTTCCAGGCGTCGTCCACCTGCTCCTTCGAGAGCTCGTACTGCTCGTAGCTCGCGTTGTCCATGAACACGAACGACTCGCCCTGCTTGTAGAGATACTGGGCCTCGATCGTGCTGATTTCGGCCGCGTCGAGCGAGTCGCCGCTCTTGTAGGTGCGGTCGAGCACGGTGCCGCGGAGCAGGTTCCGCAGCTTGCACTTGTAGAGCGCCTGCCCCTTCCCCGGCTTCACGAAGTTGCACTCGATCATGATGTAGGGGTCGCCGTCGATCTGGACCTTGAGCCCCTTCTTGAACTCGCTGGTGTTGTAGCCGGCCACTGAAGCGTCCTCGGGTGAAGTGCGGGGGTGGGGGTCGCGGGGGCGCGGCGGGCGTTCCCGCCGCGGGCCGGCCGCCGTATCCTGCCGGGGCCGCGGCCGCGTGAGGCCGACAAGAGTGGCCCGGCCCCGGTGCCCTGTCAACAGTCGAGCGTCCCCTCCATGCCCGACGCCGCCCTTCCCGAACCGCCCGGTTCCCGCGCGCGGGAGATGGCCGGGCCGCGCTGGCGCCGGGAACTCGCGGCCGCGTTCCGCGACCCGGAGTCGCTGCTGCGGTTCCTCGGGCTGCCGGCCGCCGCCGTCGGGGCCGGGCATCACGGCTTCCCGCTGCTCGTGCCGCGGGCGTTCGCGGCACGGATGCGGAAGGGCGACCCCCGCGACCCGCTGCTGCTGCAGGTGCTGCCGCAGGCCGCCGAGTCGCGCGACGTGCCGGGCTTCACGGCCGACCCCGTGCACGAGTCGGCGGCGCTCGCGGCGCCGGGGCTCGTGCGGAAGTACGCGGGCCGTGCGCTCGTGCTCGTGACCGGCGGCTGCGCGGTCCACTGCCGCTACTGCTTCCGCCGCGAGTTTCCCTACGCCGACGCCGGCGCGACCCTGGCCGGCGTCGAGGCCGCGCTCGACGCCGTCGCGGCCGACGCGTCGGTCAGCGAGGCGATCCTCTCGGGCGGCGACCCCCTGCTCGTCGACGACGCGCGTCTGGGGGCGATCGTGGCGCGGCTCGAGGCTGTTCCCCACGTCCGCCGGCTGCGGATCCACACGCGGCTGCCCGTCGTGCTGCCGTCGCGGGTCACCGACGGGCTCGCGGGGCTCCTCGCCGGCTCGCGGCTCTCCGTGGTCGTGGTCGTGCACGCCAACCATGCGGCCGAGATCGACGCCGACGTCGCCGCGGCCCTCGGGCGGCTGGCGGCGTCTCGCTGCCTGTTGCTCAACCAGGCCGTGCTCCTCGCCGGGGTCAACGACTCGGTCGCCGCGCTCCGCGAACTCTCCGAGCGGCTCGTCGACGTCGGCGTGCTGCCCTACTACCTCCACCTCCTCGACCGCGTCCGCGGAGCCGCGCACTTCGAGGTGTCCGAGCCGCGGGCCGAGGAGCTCCACCGGGCGCTTCGCGACTCGTTGCCCGGCTACGCCGTGCCCCGGCTGGTGCGCGAGGAGCCGGGGGCGCCGGCGAAGACGTGGGTGGCGTGACGGGGGGCGGGCCTGCTCCTAGACTGTCCTCCGGACATCACACCGAGGCCCGCACGATGAGATACCTGGTCGGAGTGGACGGTTCGCCGAAGTCGCTCGACGCCGTCCGGCTGGTCGGACGGCTCGTGGATCCGGCGAGCGACGCCGTGGCGATCGGCTTCTCGCCGCTGGAGCTCGAGCGGCAGCTGCCGGGGCAGCCCCGCGAGCTGATCGACGGCGCAGTCGAGGGACTGTTCACCGAGGTCTGTGGACTCCTGCCGAAGGGCCTCGCCCGCGCACCCGAGCGAATCCGCATGACGGAGCCCGCCGCGCCGGGACTGCTCGCCGCCGCCGGCGACTGGAAGGCCGACGTGCTCGTGGTCGGCGCCCGCGGCCACGGCGCCGTCGAGGGCTTCATCCTGGGGAGCGTGTCGCGGGCCGTGGTGCACGGTGCCCATCTCCCCGTGCTCGTGGCGCGGACCATCCCGGCCGAAGGCCGGGGCCCCCGCGTGCTCGTCTGCCACCATCCGGCGAGCGCCGCCGCGCTCACGGCGATGATCGGCCGCCTCCACTGGCCCGACGGCACCGACGGCAGCGTGATCGGCGTGACGGAATCGCTGCTCGCCGGTCCGCTGCCTGCATGGGTGGAGAAGCGGGTCCGCGATCCCGACACCGCGGCAATCGCCCGGGCCTGGCGGGAGGAGCACGACGCGGAGCTCAAGACGCTGGGCGGCTCGCTCGCGGCGTTCGCCGCCGCACTGCCCGATCCGTTCCGGCGGCACGAGCCGATCGTGGCCGAGGGGAATCCCGGCGAGCGGATCCTGGAGCGGGCGGCCGCCGACCGCGCCGACCTCGTCGTCGTCGGCCGCGCGCCGACCGACGCGATGACCCGCTGGCTGCTGGGCAGCACGTCGGAGGCCGTCCTCACGCGGGCGGTCGCGAGCGTTCTCGTCGTGCCGGTGGAACGGAAGCGCTAGCCGCGGCCGCGGTGCCGCGTCACGAAGGCGGCGTAGTCGCGCGGCGTGTCGATGCCGCGGGAGGCGTGGGTGATGGCGGCCGCCGCGATCGGGATGCCGGCCTCGATCGCCCGCAGCTGCTCGAGGCTCTCGTGGGCCGCGAGCCGCGACTCGGGGAGCGCGTTCCAGCGCTCCAGCACGTCGCGGCGGTAGGCGTAGAGGCCGACGTGCTGCCAGTAGAGCGGCGGCTCGGCGGCAAGCAGCGACTCCGACCAGTCGCGGGCCGCGGGCACGGCGGCACGGCTGAAGTAGACGGCCCGCCACGCGCCGGGCACCGTGGCGCCGCTGCCGCGCCACGGCGTGAGCACCGCCTTCACGGCGGCCGGATCGGCGAGGTCCTCGGCGCGGCGCAGCGGCGTGACGAGCGTGGCCACGCCCGCCTCGGGGCAGCGGTCGAGCAGGTCCACCGCCGCGTCGATTGCGGCTGGATCGAGCTCGGGCTCGTCCCCCTGCACGTTGACGATCACGTCGGCGTCACCGAGCGCCGGCAGCGCCTCGACGATCCGCGCCGTGCCGCTCGGCGCATGGGGCGACGTCATGATCGCCTCGCCGCCGAAGCCCCGGACGGCGGCGGCGATCTCGTCGCTGTCGGTGACGACGACGGCCCGCGCCGCCCGCGTCGAGCCGAGCGCGGCCCGCCACGTGTGCTCGACGAGCGGCCGGCCGGTCTCGGCGAGCAGCATCTTCCGCGGCAGCCGCGTGCTCGACAGCCGCGCGGGGATCGCGATGATCACGGAGGGGGCGGGCATGAAGGATGTCCTGTCGTTGCCGGAGCGACGCCGACGGAGATTCTTACGGCGTGGCCCGCACAAGGCCAGCGCGAAACCCGGTCGCGACGCCACCCGTTTTCCGCAGTTTGGAAAACCTGCGGCCACATGTGGGCGGCGCCGCCTCCCGCCAGGAAGCCCGGAGCGCGAGCGACGGGTATGCGGGTGGCAGGCCGCGGAGGCTTCGCGGTGGCCGGTTGGGGTGGCGACCTGCATTCCCCGCGCTAGCGCTTGGGGCTTCCTGGCCAACTCGCGTGGTCAGCCCACTGGCACGGGCAGCCCCGAGCCGGTTGGGCGAGCGGACCGAGTCCGAGCGAGGAGGCGGCTCGATGGCACGGCCAGTCCCGGAGCCGTCACGCCAGCCGGGAATGCGCCTCGAGGAGGAGTTCCTCCGTCTCCTCCCACCCGATGCAGCCGTCGGTGATGGAGACGCCGTAGGCCAGTTTCGCGCGGTCGGCCGAGGCCTCCTGGCTGCCGGGGTTGATATTGCTCTCGAGCATCATCCCCACGATCGACCGCTCGCCCGCCACCCGCTGGGCGAGCACGTCGCGCCACACGATCGACTGTCGCGTGTGGTCCTTGCCCGAGTTGGCGTGGCTGCAGTCCACGATCACGCGGACCGGCAGACCGGCGGCCTCGAGCCGGCGGCGGGCCTCCTGCATCACCTCCGGCGAGTAGTTCGAACCGCTGCGGCCGCCGCGGAGCATGAGCACGCCCCAGGGGTTGCCGGAGGTCGAGACCACGGCGGTGCCTCCGTCATTGTCGATGCCCAGAAAGCTGTGCGGCGTGCGGGCGGCCTGCATGGCGTCGATGGCGGCCTGCAGCGAGCCGTCGGTCGAGTTCTTGAAGCCCACCGGCATCGACAGGCCGCTGGCCATCTGGCGGTGGGTCGGGCTCTCGGTGGTGCGGGCGCCGATGGCGCCGAGCACGATCGTGTCGGCGATGTATTGCGGCGTGATCGGCTCGAGGAACTCGGTGGCGGTGGCGAGCCCCAGGCGGGCGATCTCGATGAGCAGGCTCCGGGCCAGCCGCAGGCCGGTCGCCACGTCGAACGTGCCGTCGAGGTGCGGGTCGTTGATGAGCCCCTTCCAGCCCACGGTCGTCCGCGGTTTCTCGAAGTAGACCCGCATGATGACGAGCAGCCTGTCGGCGACCCGGGCCGAGAGCGACTGGAGCCGGGCGGCGTAGTCGCGGGCCGCCTCGAGGTCGTGGATGGAGCAGGGGCCGACGACGGCCACGAGCCGCGGATCGGAGCCGTCGAGCACCCGCTCCACGGCCTGACGGCCCTCGACGATGGTCCGCGTGGCGGCGGCGTCGAGCGGGAGCAGGGCGCACAGCCGCGCCGGCGGCACGAGCGGCTCGAGGGAGCGAATCCGCAGGTTCGACGTGGACTCGGACGCGGCGGCCGGCGGCCGGGTCGTGGCGGGGTTCATACGCCAACTCTACATCATGGAAAAGCCCGCCCAAGTGCCGCGCGAATTGACCGTGCCGGCGGCCGTTGGTTCAATGCGATCCCGGAACGGTCGTTCCCCTTTCGCCCGCGCGAGGGCTGGCGGCCGGAGGAGGTCGGCACCGGAGGACGGGAAGGAGCTCGTGGCGTGACGAAGCACGTGTTCGTGACCGGCGGGGTGGTGAGCTCGCTCGGCAAGGGGCTCACGAGCGCCTCCATCGGCATGCTCCTCGAGGCTCGCGGCCTGCGGGTGAGGATGCAGAAGCTCGACCCCTACATCAACGTCGATCCGGGCACGATGAGCCCGTACCAGCACGGCGAGGTGTACGTGCTCGACGACGGGAGCGAGACCGACCTCGACCTCGGCCACTACGAGCGGTTCACCTCCACCCGGCTCACCCGCGAGTGCAACTATACGACGGGGCAGATCTACCTGTCGGTGATCAACAAGGAGCGGCGGGGCGAGTTCCTCGGCAAGACGGTGCAGGTGATTCCCCACATCACCAACGAGATCAAGGATGTCGTCCTGCGGCTCGCCGACGCCGACACCGACGTGGTGATCACCGAGATCGGCGGCACGGTGGGCGACATCGAGAGCCTGCCGTTCCTGGAGGCGATCCGGCAGATCCCGCTCGAGGTGGGCCGCGAGAACTGCATGTTCATCCACCTCACGCTCGTGCCCTACCTCAAGGCGGCCGGCGAGCTCAAGACGAAGCCCACGCAGCACTCGGTGGGCATCCTGCGGCAGATCGGCATCCAGCCCGACGTGCTCGTCTGCCGCACCGAGCGGCCGATCGACGTCTCGGACCGGGAGAAGATCGCGCTCTTCTGCAACGTGCCGGTGGACGCCGTCATCGAGGAGCGCGACAAGGACTTCTCGATCTACGAGGTCCCGCTGTCGCTGCAGTCGAACCGGATCGACGAGCTGATCCTCAAGCGGTTCAGCCTGCAGGCCCCGGCCGCCGACCTCGAGGAATGGCACGAGATCCTGCACCGGCTGCGGAACCCCGAGCACGAGGTCTCGATCGCGCTCGTCGGCAAGTACGCCGAGCACCGCGACGCCTACAAGAGCATCTACGAGGCCCTCGACCACGGGGGCATCGCCCAGCGGACGCAGGTCCGCGTGCAGCCCATCAAGAGCGAGGACATCGAGCGCGAGGGGGCCGAGCGGCTCCTGGCCGGCTTCGACGGCCTGCTCGTGCCGGGCGGCTTCGGCGAGCGGGGCATCGAGGGCAAGGTCGAGGCGATCCGGTTCGCGCGCGAGCGGAAGCTGCCGTTCCTGGGCATCTGCCTGGGGATGCAGTGCGCGGTGATCGACGTGGCCCGCCACTGCGCCGGCCTCGAGGGGGCGCACTCGACCGAGTTCGCCCGCAACACGCCGCACCCGGTGATCTGCCTCATGGACGAGCAGCACGGGGTGGTGGACAAGGGGGGCACGATGCGGCTGGGCGCGCAGCCCTGCGTGCTTGGCGAGGGAACGCGGGCGGCGGCCGCGTACGGCGCCACGCGAATCTCCGAGCGCCACCGGCACCGCTACGAGTTCAATCCCAGGTACCGCGACGCGCTCGAGCGGGCCGGCCTCGTGATCGCCGGCACGAGCCCCGACGGCGGACTCGTGGAGATCGTGGAACTGGCCGACCACCCGTGGTTCGTGGCCGTGCAGTTCCACCCCGAGTTCAAGAGCAAGCCGACGGCCGCCCACCCGCTGTTCGCCGGCCTCGTGGC
>JBJTPA010000114.1:0-5745 GCA_046074885.1 Planctomycetaceae bacterium | reverse complement strand
GCCGCGGCCTTCGCCCCCGACACGGCGACGGGCCGGCGGCCCGTCCGGTCGGCGTCGGTCGCCGTCGCGGCCGTGGGGCGGTCGTCGCCCGCATCGTCGCGAACGGATCCGGGTTGCATCGGGGCGGGCGCGATCAACCGCTCGAGCAACGCCACCTCGCGGGGCCGCCACCGCGAGGCGACGGTGTCGGGAGCGTCGTGTTCCCGCGCGAACGCCGCCGGGGAATCGCCCGCGTCGGCCGCCGCGGGCGCCGCGGCGGCGGCATCGGCCAGCGCCGTCGCCGCGGCCGGCGGCGTCACGGGACTCGACCGGTCGGGCGCGGCCGGAGCCGCCATCTCCAGGTCGCGTGGCCGCACGGGGGCGGCGGCCTGGCCCGTCGAGGAGGCATCGGCGGCGTCGGGCCGCCGCTCGGTGGCGGTCCGCGTCACGGGCGGCGACCGTCCGGGATCCCGCGGGGCGACGGTGATCGCGAGGGGCCGCTCGTGCGCAGGCGCGGCGGCGGTCGCACGCGGCGCGTGGATCGCGAAGTCCTTGGCGGGCCTCCGCGCGGGCTTCGGGGCGGGCTGGGCGTCCGCCGCCCGGCCGTCGAGCCCGAGCGTGGTCACGGCCAGGCCCCGGGCGAGCAGCAGGTGGAGCAGGAAACTGGCGATGGCCGCGGCGGCGAGCCGCTTGCGGTAGACGCGCAGCGTCGCCGTCGCACCGCCGGGGGCCGCCGAGTAGACTCGCATGCCGATCACGCCTGCCTGGATCCGCCGTTCCGCATGGCGGATCTCCGCCACCCGGATTTTCTACCATGCCGCGACGTCGCCGGGCCGCGTGGGCGGTGCCCGCCCTGGTCGTCGCCATCCTGGCGGCCTCCCGCTGCGTGCCGGCCCGCGCCGGACAGGGCAGTTACCCGATGGGCGAACTGGGGGGCCGCTGTTCCATGGTGGAGGGACAGGGGAGCGTCCTCCGCGTGGAGAAGGCGTACCCGGGCCTGCCGCTGGCCGCAGCGGGCGTCGCGGCCGGCGACCTCGTCGACGGCGTCGATGGCAGGCCGTTCGGCTCGGGCTACATGATGCCGCTCAAGCAACTCGGCTTCGCGATCGACGACGGCTGCGCGGGTGGCGGGGTGCGGCTGACCACCCGCCGCGACGGCAAGCCCCGTGAGGTGACCGTCAAGCTGCCCCAGACCGGCCGCTTCTCGTCCACGTACCCGTTCGACTGCCCGAAGTCGGAGCGAATCTACGCCCACGCCCTCGCCGCCATGACGCCGCACTTCGCCGAGGCGGGCGGCATGCCCGGCGGCCCGGTGACCAACGCGCTCGGCGCGATGGCGCTCATGGGCGACCGCTCGGGCAAGGGGCTCGCCGCCGCGAGGCCGTACGTCAGCCGCGTCGCGAGCGGCAACGCGAGCTCCGTGGGCGAGCGGTCGGTGTGGCTGCTGTCGTACACGGGCGTGATGCTCTGCGAGCACCAGATGATGCAGCCGGACCCGATGCTGGAGACGGCGATCCGGAACATCGCCGACCTGCTCGAGCGCGGCGTGCCCTCGCACGGCCGCTACGGCCACCACGTGAATCCCGACAAGGGCGACGAGGGGCTCCCCTACGGCGGCCAGGGCCTCAACGGGACGACCACCTGCGCCCTCTGGTTCATGACGAGCGCCGTCCGCTCCGGCCTCGACGCCAAGGCGCTCAAGACCAGCTTCCCCAAGGCCCTGGCCCGCGTCCGCCAGGAGACCAACGAGAACGGCGGCGTCGGCTACGCCTGGGCGGACGACGACCAGTCGTGCATGCGGACGGGCCACACGGCGCTGGCGGCCCACCACCTCGTCTCGCTGCCGGTCCTGATGGGGAGCGACCCCTCGGCGTCGCTCCGCTGGCGGGCGGCCCTGGCCACCTGGCCGACGCGGCACGTGGACGACCTGCTCGAGGCCCACGCGGTCAGCTCGATGGGCATCACGGCGAGCACGGCGGGGCTCGCCGCCTACGACCGGCAGCAGTACCAGCAGGTGATGCAGCAGTGGCGGTGGTACTTCGCCCTGGCCTGGCAGCCCGACCCCGCGAACCCCTCGCAGCACGAGATCGCCTACGTCGGCGGTCCCAACAACGTGGGCGGCGACTACTACCTCAACGGTCATCGCGAGCTCGACGCCGGCTTCAACAGCATCATGCACGCCACGGTGGGCTTCATCTTCGCGGCGGCCCACGAGCGGCTCTCGTTCTACGGGGGCATGGCCGCCGTGCCGGGCCTCTCGACGTCGCTCCTCAAGCGGTCGGCCACGCTTCGCCAGGCGGTGGCGGCCCTCAACGCCCACCGCTACGGCGAGGCGGCGCGGATCGCGAAGCCGCTCGCGGACAAGGCGTCGGACTCGTCGTCCGGGTCCGAGCCCCCGGAGCCGGGCAGCGACGAGGAGGTCGCGGTGGTGGCCCGCAACCTGTTCGACCACGTGGACAAGCTCTGGCTCACGCCGGAGCTCGAGCGGCTCCGCAAGGCCGTCGAAGCGGGCGACCTCGCCCAGGCGTTCTTCGGGCTCAAGACCTACGCCGCGGGAGTCCGCGGCCTCGACGCCTACGAGGAGCCGGCGAAGGAGCTGCTCGCAGGGCTCGACAACCAGGAGGACAAGGACGCCGTGAAACTCGGCCTTCGCTTCCACGCCATGGAAAAGGCCGCCCGCGGGGGATCGCGGGCCGCCGTCGAGAACCTGGAGAAGTTCGCGGCGGAGCACGAAGGGACGTTCTACGGCCGGCGGGCCCGGGAAGTGCTGGACGGCATCGCGGCCGGCCCCGACAGCCTCGCCGGCAGCATGCGGTTCGACAACACGGCGACGGTCGGCGACCTCGGGGCCGCCGTCGCGATCGGCGACATCCCGGTCCGCGAGGACCTCTTCAAGAAGGACGGCCCGCTCGACCTCGACGACATCGCCGGCGCGCTCGCGAAGCTCTCCGACGAAGCGCAGGCGAAGCGGTCTGAGGGGCAGGCGGGCCGCAAGGGCACGGGGAAGGGCACGGGGAAGGGTCGGGGACGCGGCGACGCGGATGGTTCGGCGTCGCCCGCGATGCGCACGCCGCCGCGGCGGACGGTCGATCCGAAGGACGCGCCGCGGCCGTTCGAGGGGGACGACGCGCCCCAGGCCGCCGGTGAAGGCGCGACGGACGAGTCGCCGGACGGCGGGGCTCCGGCCGGGCAGGGTCCCCTGTCGCTCGACGACATCGCCCCCTCCGGCACATGACCGGGCCGCGCCGGCCGGGCGCGGGCCTGCATCACTTCGCCGCGTCGAGCCGGCGGATCTCGATGCCGCGGAACGAGACCTCGGTGCCGGTGCTCAGGAAGCCGATCGGCCCCCGCTTCGCGCCGAGGCCGGGATGCTCGCGGCCGTCGGGCGTCGGCTTCTTCCCGTCGCGGAAGTCGGCGACGTCGGCGTCGATCACCTCCGTGCCGTTGATCGCGACGGTGATCCGCGAGCCCTTGGCGGTCACCTGGGCGGCGTTCCACTCGCCGGCCGGCTTCGCCGCGCCGGGCTTCGCAGCCACGACGCCGTAGATGGAGCCGGTCCGCTCCTCGGGCTTGAGGCCAGCCCGCTTCGGGTCCGACTCGTCCACGAGCTGGATCTCGATGCCGTCGTAGGCGGCCTCGCCGCCCGGCGGCATGCGGATGCCGAGGCCGTTGTCGGCGCCGGGCGAGAGCTTGAATTCGAACTTCAGGACGAAGTCGCCGTAGTCCCGCATGGTCTGGACGTTGGAGGCACGGCCGCGGCGCGAGCGGAGCTCGCCATCGACCACCTCGTGGCTGCCGCCGCTGCTCATCCAGCCGGAGAGATCCTTGCCGTTGAAGAGCGGAGTGAAGCCCTCCTCGGCGAACGCGGGCAGCGTGACGAGCAGCAGGCAGAGGGCCGGGTGCGGGGCGCGCATGGGCGTTGACTCCGGGGCGGCGAAACGCCGGGCAGCGTAGCAGACCGTGGCCGCCGGGCCGCTACTCCTCGCCGGCGGACTGCACCTGGTAGTCCTCGACGCCGGCCGTGACGCAGGCGTCCATCGCCCCCACGACGAACTTGTGGGCCACGTTCTCGTCGGCCCGCACGATCACCGTCTGCCGCGACGGCTCGTCGGCCGCGGCCTGCCGGAGGAGGCCGCCGAGTTCGGCGAGCGACACGGGCCGCGCCCCCGCGAAGTAGTTGCCGTCGCGGTCGATGTTGATGACGAACTCCCGGGGCCGGCTCGTGAGCGGCTTCGCGGCGGTCGCCTGCGGCAGGACCACGTCGATCGAGCGGTCGGCCTCGTCGAGCTTGCTGGCCACGAGGAAGAAGATCATGAGCAGGAACACGACGTCGATCATCGGCGTCAGTTCCAGCCCCGTGCCCAGCCGCCCCTTGTCGATCCTCACGCTCATGGCGGCCTCATGCTCCCGGCTTCGCGGCGGCGGGCTCGGCGCGGAGCTCCTCGGGCGTGACCCGACCCTTGTGCTCGTAGCGTTCGAGGTGGGGCAGCACTCCGTCCGCGAGGTCGTCGATGGCGCGGTAGCCGCGCATGATCCGTCCCTCCAGGAAGTGCGCGATCATCGCCGCCGGGATCGCCACGCAGAGGCCGGCGAAGGTCGTGATCAGGGCCACGTAGATGCCCTGGGCCAGTTCGGCCGCGCGGTTGGCGCCGGCGTCGAGGTTGGCCGTGGTGTAGAAGGCGATGATCATGCCCTGCACGGTGCCGAGCAGGCCGAGCAGCGGCGTCACCGTCACCGCCAGGGAGATGGGGCGGATGTTGGCGTAGAGCCGCGAGGCGCCGCGTTCCTTCTCGACCTCGACGGCCCGCTCGATCTCGGGCAGCGGCCGGCCGATCTTCTCGAGCATCGCCGTGACGACGTCGGCCGCCACCGACGGGAACTCGCCGCACAGCCGGTAGGCCTTCCGCGGGTCGAAGGCGTTTCTCGTCTCCAGCTGCGCGAGTCCGTCGCCGAGGCCGCGCGGCACGAACCGGCCGCGGCGCAGGGCCACGAGCCGCTCGATGCCGAACGTCACCACGACGAGCGACATCCCCACGATCGGCCACATGAGCAGGCCGCCCTTGAGGAACAGTTCCCACAGCGTCTGGATCCGGTCGAGCGGGGTCACTTGGCGTCTCCGGGGGCGGGCAGGGCCGCGAGCCGCCGGCGGGCGGCGGTCACGTGCTCAGAGTCGGGATAGCGATCGACGAGTTCGGCGTAGAGCTTGCGCGCCTGGTCCGGCTGGCGGAGCACCTCGAAGCACCGCGCGGCCTCGTAGGTGGCCTGCGCCTGCCACGCATGGTAGGGCCGCGGCGCACTCGTCTCGCCGAATCCGTAGGCGGTCTTGAAGAAGGCCTTGATCGCCTCCTTGTGGTTCCCCTGCTCGAACAGCACCTCGCCCTCCATGAGCCGGGCCCGCGCCGCGACCTCGGTCCGCCCCCCGTCGGCGACCGCGCGGTAGCCGACGAGCGCCTCGTCGAGCTTGCCGAGGTTCTGCCGCGCCCACGCCGCGGCGTAGCGGACCTGCGGGGCCTGCGGCGAGTCGGCCGCGTCCTTGAGGAACCGCTCGGCGATCTCGAGGCTCCGCTCCCACTCGTCGCGCCGGGCGGCCGCCTCGGCCGCGCGGACGACCGTGAGGCCGCGGAGGTCGGGAGAGAGGCGGTCCGTGGCGGCGAGCGCCGCGTCGAGCGCCGCGGCGGCGCCGGCGAGGTCGTCGCAGAGGAGCAGCTCGCCGCCGAGCAGGGCCCGCCCGTCGGCGGCCAGGGGGCCGTCGGGACAGGCGGCGAC
>JBJTPA010000113.1:0-3266 GCA_046074885.1 Planctomycetaceae bacterium | reverse complement strand
GGCGTGGAGATGATCGGGGCCAAGGCCGAGGCGATCCGCCGCGGCGAGGATCGCGAGATCTTCAAGGAGACGATGCAGAAGATCGGCCTCGAGACCTGCCGGGGCCGGATCGTGAAGAGCCTGCCCGAGGCCCGCGAGGTCCTCGCCGAGATCGGCCTGCCGGCCGTGATCCGCCCGAGCTTCACGCTCGGCGGCTCGGGCTCGGGCGTGGCCTTCAACCGCGAGGAGTTCGACACGAAGGTCCAACGCGGCCTCGACCTGTCGCCGATCGGCGAGGTGCTCGTCGAGGAGTCGATCCTCGGCTGGAAGGAATACGAGATGGAGGTGATGCGCGACGCCGACGACAACGCCGTCGTGATCTGCTCCATCGAGAACTTCGACCCCTGCGGCGTCCACACCGGCGACTCGATCACGGTGGCCCCGGCGCTCACGCTCACCGACCGGCAGTACCAGCGGATGCGCGACGCGAGCTTCGCCGTCATCCGGGCGATCGGCGTCGAGACGGGGGGCTCCAACATCCAGTTCGCAGTCCACCCGCAGAATGGCCGGATGATCGTCATCGAGATGAACCCGCGGGTGAGCCGTTCGAGCGCGCTCGCCAGCAAGGCCACCGGCTTCCCGATCGCCAAGATCGCCGCCAAGCTCGCCGTGGGCTGGCGGCTCCACGAGCTGGCCAACGACATCACCCGGAAGACGAAGGCCTGCTTCGAACCCTCGATCGACTACGTCGTCGTCAAGGTGCCGCGATTCGCGTTCGAGAAGTTCCCGGAGGCCGACAGCCGGCTGACCACGCAGATGAAGAGCGTCGGGGAGACGATGGCCATCGGCCGGACATTCAAGGAGGCCTTCCAGAAGGCGCTCCGCGGCCTGGAAGTCGGCCGGTTCGGCTTCGGCTGCGACGGCAAGGACCTGTGGGGCACGCCCGCCCAGCCGTCGCTCGACGAGATCAAGGCCCGCATCGCCACGCCCGATCCCGACCGCGTCTGGCACCTCCGCTACGCGATCCTCGCCGGCATGACCGACGCCGTGATCCACGACGCCACGGCGATCGACCCCTGGTTCCTCGACCAGCTCCGGCAGATCGTGGAGATCGAGAGCCTCGTGCGGGCCGTCGGCTCGCTCGCGGCGCTCGACGACGCCACGCTGCGGCTGGCGAAGCAGGCCGGCTTCTCCGACCGGCAGCTCGCGGTGCTGCTTGGGTCGAGCGAGCTCGACGTCCGGGGCGAGCGGAAGCGGCGGGGCATCCTCGCCACCTACAAGGCGGTCGACACCTGCGCGGCCGAGTTCGAGGCCCAGACGCCCTACTACTACTCGACCTGGGAGGACGAGGACGAGACGCGGCCCAGGGAGCCCGGGAAGAAGCGGGTCATGATCCTCGGGGGCGGCCCCAACCGCATCGGCCAGGGGATCGAGTTCGACTACTGCTGCTGCCACGCGAGCTACGCGCTCCGCGAGCTGGGCATCGAGAGCGTGATGGTCAACTCCAACCCGGAGACGGTGAGCACCGACTACGACACGAGCGACATGCTGTTCTTCGAGCCCCTCACCTGCGAGGACGTGCTCAACATCGCCGACCGCATCCAGCCCGACGGCGTGATCGTGCAGCTCGGCGGTCAGACGCCGCTCAACCTCGCCCGCGCCCTCCACGCAGCCGGCCTGCCGATCATCGGTACCTCCGTCGATACGATCGAAACCGCCGAGGACCGGGAAAAGTTCCGCGACCTCCTCGACCGGCTCGGCCTCAAGCAGCCCGACAGCGGCATCGCGCGGACGCTCGAGCAGGCCCGTCGCGAGGTGGCCCGGATCGGCTTCCCGAGCCTCGTGCGGCCGAGCTTCGTGCTCGGCGGCCGCGCCATGGAGATCTGCTACGACCAGCCGCAGTTCGAGCGCTACGTGGCCGAGGCCTTCGCCGTGGCCCAGGGGCAGCCGGTGCTCATCGACCGCTTCCTCGAGGACGCCATCGAGGTCGACGTGGACTGCATCGCCGACGGCACCGACGTGATCGTGGCGGGCGTCATGGAGCACATCGAGGAGGCCGGCGTCCACTCCGGCGACTCGGCCTGCTGCATCCCGCCCCACAGCCTCGCACCGCCGGTCGTCGAGGAGATCAAGGCCGCCGCCACGAACCTCGCGCGGAGCCTCGGCGTGGTCGGGCTCATGAACGTGCAGTTCGCGGTGAAGAAGGAGGTCAACTCCGACGGCTTGAGCGAACCGTCGCTGTATGTCATCGAGGTCAATCCGCGGGCCAGCCGCACGGTGCCGTTCGTGGCCAAGGCCACCGGGATGCCGGTCGCGAAGGTGGCGGTGAAGGTGATGGCGGGCACGAGCCTCGCGGAACAGGGGATCGCGGGCGACCCGGTGCCGGCCCACGTGAGCGTGAAGGAGAGCGTGTTCCCGTTCGTGAAGTTCGCCGGCGTGGACATCGCGCTCGGTCCCGAGATGCGGAGCACGGGGGAGGTGATGGGGGTGAGCGACACCTTCGCGATCGCCTTCGCGAAGAGCCAGGTCGCCGCCGGCATCCTCCTGCCGGAGCAGGGCCGGATCTTCATCTCGGTGGCGAGCCCACAGGCCAAGCACTACATGGTGAACGTCGCCCGGCGGCTCGTGGCGCTCGGCTTCGAACTGATCGCGACGGCGGGCACCGCCCGAACGCTCGGCGAGGCCGGCATCCCCGTGGAGGTCGTGAAGAAGCTCCAGGAGGGACACCCGAATCTCATCGACCACCTCATCGACGGCCGCGTGCAGCTCATCTTCAATACACCACGGGGCAAGGGCGCGAGGACCGACGAGGGCCGGATCCGCGCCGCGAGCGTGCTCTACGGCGTGCCATGCATCACGACGCTGCCCGCGGCGGAGGCCTGCGTGCGGGCCATGGAGGGGTTGAGGACCGAGCCGATGGGCGTGCAGCCGATCCAGGACCGGTTTCCGGAGACGGCGGCGGCGGCGGTGCGCTGAGTTCTGGCTCCTGTGTGGCTCGGGGCTGCCCACACCCTCTCGCCGGACGTTCGCTTCGGGCATCCCTGCCCTCCGCTCACTCGGAGGCGTCTGCGCTCTCGCCGGGCACCGATCCGCCGCAGGCGGATTGGTCGGGGCTACGCTTGTCACCTACGCCGTCTCGAGGGGATGGGCAGCCCCGAGCCTTCCTCGATTGCTGCGGAAAAGGCGAGGGGATGCCCGTGCCTTCTCGCCATCATCAGCAAGGGGTTGCCCGTGCCATCGAGCCGGCCTTGGCGGCAAGCGCAGCCATGATGGCGCAGCGCGGCCGC
>JBJTPA010000112.1:0-8438 GCA_046074885.1 Planctomycetaceae bacterium | reverse complement strand
TTCGTCCACTCCTTCGTGCTGATCCTCGTGCTCGACCTGTTCCTTGGGATCGGGCTCAACCATCTCCACGACTTCATCCATCCCGACGGGCCGCGCCGCCTGCTGTGACCCCATGCCCGCCGCCGCCACCGCACCGTCGTCCGCCGCCGACCAGGAAGCCCCTCCCCTGCTCCAGGTCGACCGGCTCACCGTGCGCTTCGGGCCGCACGAGGTGCTGCGCGACATCGCGATCGACGTGGCCGCCGGCGAGACGCTGGTCATCCTCGGCGAGAGCGGCTGCGGAAAGACCGTGCTGCTCAAGAGCATGATCGGGCTCGTGCGCCCCAGTGGCGGCGACGTCCGCTTCGAGGGGCGCTCGCTCGGGCGGCTCGGCGACCGGCAGCTCGCCCACCTCCGCACCCGCTACGGCTTCGTCTTCCAGGGGGCCGCGCTCTTCGACTCGGCCTCGATCGCCGACAACATCGCCTTTCCGCTGCGCGAGCACACGCGGCTGTCGGAGGCGGAGATCCGCCCGATCGTCGAGTCGCTCGTGGACGAGGTGGGGCTGCCCCGCTCGGCCCTCGCGAAGAAGCCCGTCGAGGTCTCCGGCGGCATGCGCAAGCGCGCGGGACTCGCGCGGGCGCTGGCCCTCGACCCGCAGCTCATCCTCTACGACGAGCCGACGACCGGGCTCGATCCGATCATGAGTGACGTGATCAACGAGCTCATCCTGCGCGTGCGGCGCCGGCCCGGCGTGACGAGCGTCGTGGTCACGCACGACATGCACACCGCCCGCAAGGTGGCCGACCGGATCGTGATGCTCTACCCGCTCTTCCGCCTGCGGCCCGGCGCGCCGCAGGTCGTGTTCGACGGCACGCCGGCCGACCTCGACCGCTGCCGCGATCCACGGGTCCGGCAGTTCGTGGAGGGCCGCGCCGGCCGCCGCCTGGCGGAGCAGCAGGCGGAGAACGTGGCCGGAGACGACGACGCGGAGGCCGCACCATGAACGATCGCGTGATGCAGTTCCGGGTGGGCGTCGTGGTGCTGGCCACGGCCATCATCGCCGGCATCCTCGTCGTGCTGTTCGGCGACCTCCCGTCGCTCGTGCAGGCGACCTACCCGCTGAAGATAAGCTTCACCGACGCCCGCGGCATCTCCAACGGCACGCCCGTCCGCAAGAACGGCATCCTCGTGGGCCGCGTCACCTCGGTGGAACTCGACGCCACCGGCGGCGTGAGCGTCGTCGCCGAGATCGACACCCACGTGCCGATCTACCGCGACGAGCAGCCCCGGATCACGAGCACGATCCTCGGCGACTCCGAGATCCAGCTCGTGCCGGGCACGATCCGCCCGCCGCGGCAGCGGCTCGCCACCGACGAGACGCTCACGGGCGCCGTGTCCAAGGACCCCTTCGAGGTCTTCGCGCAGCTCGAGCCCAAGCTGGGCGGCGCGCTGGCGTCGCTCACGCAGGCCAGCGAGGCGGTGTCGCGGCTCTCGGCCAACATGGACAAGCTCCTGCTCGGCGAGGACGACCGCTTCGAGCGGCTCGTGCAGAAGACGGAGGCCGCCCTCGACTCATTCAACACGGCGATGGGCAACGTCAACGACGTGCTCGGCGACCCCGCCGCCCGCGACAAGGTGAAGGCGGCGCTCGACGACCTGCCGGCGGTCATGGCCGAGCTGCGGAAGACCGTCAAGGGCATCGGGGCGACCGTGGACACGGCCGACCGCAACCTGCGGAACCTCGAGGGCCTCACCAGGCCGCTCGGCGAGCGCGGTGCGGGCATGGTGGCGCAGGTGGACCGCACGCTCGGCCGCCTCGACGAGACGCTCCAGCAGGCGGCGCTGTTCACGCGGACGCTCAACGAGTCGCAGGGCACGCTCGGGCGGCTCGTCCGCGACCCGAAGGTCTACGACGACCTCGCGCAGGCGGCGGCCAACGTGAACCGGCTGACGCGTGAGCTCCGGCCGATCGTGGACGACGTCCGCGTGTTCACCGACAAGATCGCGCGGCACCCCGAGCAGCTCGGCGTCCGCGGCGCCCTCGACCGCGGCCCGGGCCTGAAGTGACCCGGCACGGCCGCTGACCCGACTCACCGCAGGTCCACCGCGTCGACAGCCGAGTCAGGGGCGCTGTCCCGGGACGACCAGAGCACCGTCGCCACGGCCATGCCGAGCCCAAAGAGGAGCACGAGCGCGAGGGCCACGCCCATCGCGCAGCCGGCCCGGCCGTCGTCGGCCGCGAGCCCGGCGAGGTGCTCCCGCGCGGCGCTGCCGGCGTCCTCGCCCGCGCCGCCGGGCGACTGCCGCCGGTTCACCGTGCCGTCGATCGCGAGCAGGAGGCTGCGGGCGTGGCGGAAGAAGACGACCGGCAGCACCACGGCCACGACGAGACAGGCCGCGAGCGCCGCCTCGGGGGCGACGCCGCATCCGCCGGCGAGCGCCGCGTAGAGCGCGCCCGTCACGATCACCGTGACGCCGTAGTTGAGGTAGATGCTCCCGAGGTAGAAGCCCGGCTCGCGGGCGAACGACGCCCCGCAGGCGGCGCAGTCGGCGTGCATGCGGAACCAGCCGCGGAACAGCCGGCCGTGGCCGCAGCGCGGGCAGCGGAGCGCGAGTGCACGCCCCACGGCCGCGAGCCGCCCTCCGGCCCGGTCGCCAGGGCTGTCGGTCATGCCGTCGCGGCCCCGCCGCACGGGCCCGCCCCGCCGCTCACGGCCGGCGCACCGGGACCGCGGCCGCCGTCATCTCCGTGACCGTCGTCTCGCGGAGCCTGGACGCATACCGCTCGATGAGCCACGGCATCGCCTCCTCGGCGACGTCGGCCTGGATGAGCACGAGATCGCCCGCTCGCGACGCGTCGAGCACGAGGGCCGCCGCCTGCGCCCACGTGCCCCCCGCCTCCACCGTCACGGGCCGCGTCGCCACGGCGACGGCCCGCACGCCCTCGGTGATGAGCCGCGTGATGTCGCCGGGCTGGCGGCCGCGGACGTAGGCATCCTCGTAGACCACCACGCGGTCGAACTCGGCCGCGAGGATCCGCCCCTGGGCGACGAGGTCGTCGTCGCGCCGGTCGCCGGCCGCCGAATAGACGGCCGTGCGCCGGGAGTGGGGCAGCTTCCGCAGCGCGGCGCAGATCTGCTCGAGCGACGACACGTTGTGCCCGTAATCCACGACGATCGACACGCCCTCGAGGTCGAGGAGGTTGAAGCGGCCCGGCGAGCCGTCGGCGTTGGCCGGGAAGCTCTCGAGGCCGATCCGCACGAGCTCGAGCGGCACGCCGAGCCGCCACGCCGCGGCCGCGGCCGCCAGCGCGTTCTCCACCTGGAAGGGCACGAGCCCCTTGTGCACGAGCGGCACCTTGTCGAGGTGGGCCAGCCGCGTCTCGCGCGGGCCGTCGCAGAGCACGATCCAGCCCTCCCGCACCGTGGCGGCGAGGCCGCCCTGGGCGAGGTGCTCCATGAGCAGCGGAGTGGACGGATCGAGGCCGAAGTAGACCACCTGCCCCTTGCACCACTTCTTCATCTCGACGACGAGAGGGTCGGCCGCGTTGAGCACGGCGGCGCCGCTCTTGCGGACGGCGGCCACGATCGCCCCCTTCACCCAGGCGATCCGCTCGGGGGTGTCGATTCCGTCGAGGCCCAGGTGGTCCCCGCCGGCGATGTTCGTCACCACGGCGACGTCGCAGTGTTCGAAGCCGCAGCCCTCGCGGAGGATGCCCCCCCGCGCCGCCTCGAGCACGGCCGTGGTCACGGCCGGGTTCGCCAGCACCCGCCGGGCGCTCTTCGGCCCGCTGCAGTCGCCGACGTCGATCTGCCGCTGCCCGATCCAGACGCCCTCGGTGCAGGTGGTGCCCACGGTCGCGCCGCCGGTCGCCGCGAGGTGCGACAGCAGCCGCACGACCGTCGTCTTGCCGTTCGTGCCGGTCACGGCGGCGACCGGGATCCGCCCGTCGTCGCCCGGCGCGAACAGCGTGTCCACGATCGCGGCGCCCACGTCGCGGGGCGTGCCCGCGGACGGCTCGAGGTGCATCCGCAGCCCCGGCGCGGCGTTGACCTCGACGATCACGCCCCCCTGGGCCTCGAGCGGCCGGCCGATGTCCTCGGCGACGACGTCGATGCCCGCCACGTCGAGCCCCACCACCCGCGCCGCCTCGACGGCCCGCGCGGCGACCTCCGGGTGAACGAGGTCGGTGACGTCCTCCGCCGTGCCGCCGGTGCTCAGGTTGGCACTCTTCCGCAGGTGCACGCCGCGGCCCGCGGCGGGCACGCTCTCCGGCTCGAGGCCCTGCTCGGCGAGCACGGCCAGGGCCACGTCGTCGAGGAGCACCGGGCTGAGCACGCCCGCATGGTCCGCACACCGCCGCGGGTCGGCGTTGACCCCCGCCACGAGTTCGCGAACCGTGGCCACGCCGTCGCCGGTCACCGCGGGGGGCATGCGGCGCGCCGCCGCGACCAACCTGCCGCCCACGACGAGCACGCGGTGGTCGAATCCCGGCGCGAACTTTTCCACGACCACCGTCGCCTCCTCCTCGCGGGCCAGCCGCCAGGCGCGCTCGACGTCGGCGCGGTTCACGAGGTTCACCGACACGCCGCGGCCCTTGTTGCCGCACCGCGGCTTGACCACGACCGGCAGGCCGATGTCCTCGGCCGCGGCCCAGGCGTCGGCCGCGTCGCTCACCGGCCGCCCCTCGGGCACCGGCACTCCCGCCTCGGCCAGCAGCCGGCGGGTCAGCTCCTTGTCCTGCGCGATCGACTCGGCGACCGCGCCGGTGGCGTCGGTCTCCGCCGCCAGGATGCGGCGCTGCTTCGCCCCCGTCCCCAGGCGCACGAGCGAGCCGTCGTTGAGCCGCCGGGCCGGGATGCCCCGGGCCCGCGCCGCCTCCACGATCGACCGCGTGCTCGGCCCGAGCTGCTCGTCCAGGAGCGCCGCGCGGAGCCGCCGCACCTCGCCGGCCACGTCGAACTCCGTGCCGTCCACGGCGGCCATGATCAGCCGGTGCGCGGCGCGCAGGCACTCGATCGCGAACTTCTCCTCGTGGTACTCGACGACGACGTGGTAGACGCCACGCGGCCCCGCCTCGCGGGCGCGGCCGAAGCCGACGGTCGAGCCGGCGAGCGACTGGACCTCGAGCGTCACGTGCTCGAGCACGTGGCCGAGCCAGGTGCCGCGGTCGAGCCGCTGGAAGAAGCCGCCCCGCTCGCCGACCGAGCAGCGGTGCTCGATCATCGTCGGCAGCCAGCGCTTGAGGCGGTCGTTGAAGCCGGGCAGGGTGTCGCTGGGGAAGTCCTCGAAGCGGCCCAGGTCGACCTTGGCCTCGAGGCAGGGAAACGAGGCCCACTGGTTGGGGCCGCGGAGGACCTTGACGGACGTGATCTCCATGATGGAACGAGGTGTCGCTCTCTTACGGCCGACGCAGACGCGTGCGCGGGCCAGTGCGTGTGCGCCCCATCCAGCCGCCGGACGTTCCGGCGGGATTCGCTGGAGTGGGGACGGCACGGGTCACAACGGGGCTGCGGCGGCGCGTCGCCGACGCAGTCCTGCCTGCGGGGGCAGGCATCCGTACGAACCCGACGTCCCGAGTCGTCAGGGCGGCCAGCAATCCGGGGCCGCGGGAGAGAGGGCTCCGGAGGGACGGGTGTCCGCCAGGGAGCCTGAGCACAACGGAGGGAGGCAACCGCAACCGACCGACCGACCGGCCAGAGTGGCCATGGGAGCAATGGATTCCTACACCGCCGGGCCGGATCGCGCCGCCGCACGCCTCGCGGACGTGCGTTCGCTTGCGGCACCCGTACCCAGCGGCACCTCGATTCCAACCGCACCGCAGCCCGGGAGGATCCCGATCCGCGGCGTCCGACCGCACCCGCCACGATCCCGACGGAAAACGCGGCTTCGCGATCGACCGCAGAAAGTTTACGCTTTCCGGGGGCGACCGCGAATCTTTTTCAACCGCAGTCGTCCATCTGCACGTCGCGTGCCGGGGCGCTGGAAAACCAGCGGACACCGGCGTTCCGGCCGAAAGGGCCGGAAGCCTCGCTGACTCAGGGCACGGGCTCATGGAAGGGTTGACAAACCGGCGGCGAGCGCGGACCCGTTCAGGGCTGGATGGCGGGCAGGTTTTGCAAAGCCGGCAGGTCGGACGACGGTCATGCGGGGGACGACGAACCGTGCCAGACGCCGGGAAACACAGGCCGGGCTCCACCTCGCAGGCGGCTTCCCGGCATCGAATCACGTTAATTTAGGTATGTTCGGATAGCGAAGCAAGATTCTGCTCCCGGCCCCCGGTTCCCTTCACAATCGCTAAAAACCAGCCTGAAAGCGTTCCCCTCCCCCCTTCCCCCTCCCCATGCGCGACGGATCCACCTTGGCCGTGACACAGGCGTTCCAAGGACGCGGCCGGGGCGGCGACCTGCCCTGGGGGGATCGACTCGGCCTGGAACCGGGCGAACGGGTCATCGCCGCCTGCCGTTTCGATCTCGACGCCGACCGGCGGTTCACGGACGGCTGGATCGTGCTCACCGACCGCCGGCTGCTCGGCGACCGGCCCGCGTTCGCCGCGGGCGACGCCGAGGCGGCCACGCCCCGCGCGTGGAGCCTCACCGCCGCCGACCGGCTCGACGTCCACCTGCGGACGGCCGTCGGGCGCATCGAACTGTCGCGCGACGGGGCCGTCGTCGCGCGATGGCTGTTCACGCCGACACGCGCCGAGGCGGTGCACGCCGTCGAGGACGCGTTCGACGCGCGGAACCGCGGTTCCCCAGGCCCGGCTTCGGCGTTGGCCGACGACGAGGCGCAGGCGGCCGCCGAGCCGGCGGCGACCGCGGTCCCGCCGCGCGGCGACGACGTCGTCGTCGAGGCCGGTGACGCCGGCGACCGCTCCTTCCGCGCGCTGCTCCGCGTGATCCCCTTCGCGAGGCGCCACCTGGGCATGACGCTCCTGGGCATCGCGCTGTCGCTGGCGAGCACGGCCGCGGCGCTCGTGCCGCCGTACCTCACGATGCCGCTCATCGACGACGTGCTCGTGCCGCGCCAGTCGGGGCGGGACGTGCCGTTCTCGTGGGTCTGGTGGTACCTCGGCCTGCTCCTTGTCGCGGCCGTCGCGGCCTGGCTCCTGGCCTGGGCCCAGTCGTGGACGCTCGCCTGGGTCAGCGAGCGGGTGGCGGCCGACCTGCGGTGCCGCGTCTACGCCCACATGCAGTCGCTGTCGCTCGACTTCTTCTCGGGCCGCCGCACGGGCGACCTCATGTCGCGGGTCGCCACCGACACCGACCGGATCAACTCGTTCCTCTCCGTGAGCCTCGTCGACTTCATCTCCAACATGCTGCTCGCGGCGTTCACGGTCGCGGTGCTGTTCTGGATCAACCCCACCGTGGCCCTGCTGACCGTCGTCCCCCTGCCGTTCGTGATCCTCGTCATCGCCGCCGTCCGGGACCGGATGCGCCGCGGCTTCAGCCGCGTGAGCGTCGTGGCCGCGGATCTGCAGAGCGTCCTGGCCGACACGATCCCCGGCATCCGCGTCGTCAAGGCGTTCGCGCAGGAGGACCGCGAGATCGAGCGGTTCGCGCTCGCCAACGACCGGGTGCTCGAGGCGGGCGACCGGCTCAACATGGTGTGGTCGTTCTTCTCGCCGTTCGTGGCCTTCTGCACCGAGCTCGGCGTGCTCATCGTCTGGGCGGCGGGCGCCATGCTCGTGTTCCGCGACGCGGTCACCGTCGGCGGCCTGACCGCGTTCCTCGCCTACATCACGCGCTTCTACGGCCGCGTCGAGTCGCTGGTGCGGATGGTGCCGGCGACGCAGCGGGCGGCGGCGGCGGCGGAGCGGATCTTCGAGATCCTCGACACCAAGGCGACCGTGGCCGAGCCACAGCGGCCCGTCCACCCCGGCCGCGTCCGCGGGCGCATCGAGGTCTCGGGCGTCCATTTCCGCTACGGGGCCCGCGAGATCCTCCACGGCATCGACCTCGTGATCGAGCCCGGCGAGATGATCGGGCTCGTCGGCACCAGCGGCTCCGGCAAGTCGACGCTCGCCAACCTCATCTGCCGGTTCTACGACCCGTCGAGCGGCTCGATCCGCGTCGACGGCCACGACCTCCGCGACCTGTCGATCACCGACTACCGACGCAACCTCGGCTGCGTGCTCCAGGAGCCGTTCCTGTTCTTCGGCTCGGTCGCCGAGAACATCGCGTACGGCAGGCCCGACGCCTCGCGCGAGGAGATCGTCGCGGCGGCCCGCGCCGCCGGCGCCCACGACTTCATCCTCGCCCTCCCGGCGGCCTACGACTCGCGGGTCGGGGAGCGGGGCGGCTCGCTCTCCGGGGGCGAGCGGCAACGGCTCTCGATCGCCCGGGCGCTGCTCGTCGACACGCGCGCAGCCTCGTAGTAGACGGCCTGGGTCAGGCAGGTCAGCGCCCGGCGCGCATCATCAGTCTCACCGCCAAGCGTGAAGGCCGGCATCTCGG
>JBJTPA010000111.1:0-8398 GCA_046074885.1 Planctomycetaceae bacterium | reverse complement strand
GGGCCACGAGACGAGGTGATTGCGTCAGTGTGAGGATCATGTGGGAGCCGTATGAGGCCACGTGCCCTGCCCGATCCGCGGGCGGTGCCTACCATGCGGCGCCGGCGGCGTCGTGCCGCCACCCATCCCCCCGCGAGGTCGTCGCCATGCCCGCCACGGTCGCCCGCTCTCCCCGGAGCGAGATCCTCCTCGAAGCCGTCGCTCCCCGGATCGCCCGACTGGCCGGGCATCCCGTCTGGGGCACGCTCCGCGACCGCGGCGGACTGGTGCGGTTCATGGAGTCGCACGTCTACTGCGTGTGGGACTTCATGTCGCTCTTGGAGTCGCTGCGGATGCTGACGTCCGGCGCGGGCGTGCCGTGGCGGCCGGTGGGCGACGCAAAGGTGCGCCGCCTCGTCCACGAGATCGTGGTCGCCGAGGGGAGCGACCGCCTGCCCGACGGCCGCGTGGCCTCCCACTTCGAGCTCTACCTCGCGGCGATGGAGGAGGCCGGGGTAGCGACGACGGTGGTGCGGCGGCTCCTGGAGGTGCTTCCTGGCCGCATCGAGCCCGGCGGGGCCGCATCCGCGGTTCGTGTCGCGGCCGCGACGGCCGGCGTGCCCGCGGCGGCGGCGGACTTCATGGCATCGACGTTCGCGGTGATCGACCGCGGGAGACCCTGGGAGATCGCGGCGGCGTTCGGAATCGGCCGGGAACAGGCGATCCCCGACATGTTCGCCGCCACGCTCGCCGCCCTGGGCCGCGAGTCGCGGTGCGTGCTGTTCGCCGAGTACCTCGAGCGGCACGTCGAACTCGACGGCGAAGAGCACGGCCCGATGATGCTCGAACTCATCGCCGCGCTCTGCGGAGAGGACGACTCGAGGTGGCACGGGGCCCGGGCCGCGGCCCTCGATGCGCTCGACGCCCGCGAGCGGCTCTGGGACGCGATCGCCGGGCCCGACTGACGCCCGGCCCTGGCCCGAGACGGCAGGTTGCCCCCGCGGGCCCGTGGTCCCGTCTTTCTTCTCGGCGGCCGTGGGCCGCCGAGGAACCGGGACGCACCGATCGATGATCGCGGCGGATCGAGCGACGCTGGCGTGGGCGGTGGCGTGGGAACGCGCGACCGCGTTGGCCGCGCGGCTGCGGCCCCTGCTCCGCCGCGAGCCGCTGCCGCACCGGCCCCTCGTCGTCGCGGCGGCCGCGCTCGCCGCGGGATGCGTGGCGGCGCGCCTGGCAGGCAGATTGTCGACGCCGCGGAGCACGGCGTTCGCCTGGTGGTGCTGCGGCTGCGTCGCCCTCGCGGCATGGTGGCTCTGCCGCCGTCGCGGCTTGTCGATGCTCGCCACGGCGACGCTGTGGGCGGCCGTGGCCTGCGGCGGCGCGGTCTGGTCGGCGGCACGGTTCGACCTCTTTCCCGGTGACGACCTGGCGTGGCGGCTCGGGACCGCCCCGGTCCCGGTCGCGGTCCGCGGCACGATCGTCGAGTCGTTCCGGCAACTGCCGTCGCCGGCGCACGACGCGGGTCGCGCGGCCGCGATCGGCCCGTCGAGCGAGTGCGTCGTGGCGGTTGAATCCGCGCGGGTCGGCAGCCGCTGGATCCGGGCCTCGGGGCTGTGCGCCATGATCGTGGCGGGTCCGCCGCCCGACGTGGTCTCGGGCACGCGGGTCCGGGTGCTCGGCCGCGGGTTGAGGCCGGCGCCCGCGCTCAATCCCGGGGACGCCGATCCGCGGTCCAGGGCCCGCGGGCAGCGGACGCTGTCGATCGTGCGCGTGGACTCGGCCGCGTGCATCCGCGTGCTCGAACGGCCGTCCGCATGGTCGGCGGCGGCCGCGCTCGATCGGCTGCGCGAGCGGGGAGTGGCCGTCCTGCAACGCCACGTCGGGCCGGCGCGCGGCCCGCTCGCCGCGGCGCTCCTGCTCGGGGCCCGCGACTCGCTGCCCCGCGGCGAGTCGGACGACTTCCTGGTGACGGGCACCGTGCACGTGCTCTCGATCTCGGGATTGCACGTCGGCCTCATGGCGGCCGCGCTGTTCGCGGCGTTTCGCGCACTGGCCGTGCCGCGGCCCGCGGCGCTGGCCGCGGTGGCCGGCTGCACGGGCATGTACATGCCGCTCGTCGGCGCGGAGACCCCGGTCGTGCGGGCCACGCTGCTCGTGTGGCTGGCCTGCCTCGCGGCGGCGACGGGCCGCCATGCCGCGGCCGTCAACGGCCTCGCCGCGGCCGCGATCGTCGTGCTCGCGTGGCGGCCCGCGGAGGTGTTCAGCGCCGGCGCGCAGCTCTCGTTCCTCTCGACGGCGGTGCTCGTCGGCGTGGCGGCGGCGCTGCCGCGGGCCGTCGCGCCGAACGACCCGATCGACCGGCTCATCGACCGCAGCCGGTCGGCGCCGGAGCGGTGGCTGCGGCGCCGGGCGTGGCAGGTCTGGGTGCTCTTCGTCTGCGGGCTCGCGGTCTGGGCGGCGACGGGGCCGCTGGTGGCCTCGCGGTTCCCAGTGGTGAGCCCCGTGGGGCTGGTCCTCAACGTGCTCATCGCGCCGCTCGTCGCGGTGGCGATGGCCGCCGGATTCCTCTGCCTGCTCGCGGCGCCGCTGCCGGAGGCGCTGGCCGGCTGCTGCGGCGTTGCCTGCGACGCGGCGCTTGCGGCGATCGCCGGCCTCGTGGACCTGGGCGCGCGGATTCCCGGCGGGCACGCCTGGTTGCCGGGCCCTCCCGCCTGGTGGACGGTTGGCTGGTACGCGGTGCTGGCGGCGGCCCTGTGCCTGCTCGCTCCGGAGCGGCTCGCGCGGGGACGGACGTGGGCGTTCGTCGCCGCGGCCTGGGCCGGGGTCGGCCTCGTCGGCGTCGGCGCGAGCCGGGCGGCGTGGCGGCCGGCCTGCGGCATGCGGGCCGTCGTGGCCGACCTCGGCCACGGCTGCGGCATCGTCGTGCGGTCGCCGACCGGCCGCCGCCTGCTCTTCGACGCTGGTCGGCTCGGCGCGCCGGCGGCGGCGCGGCGGTCCGTCGCCGCGGTGCTCTGGAGCGAGGGCGTGTCGCGGATCGACGTACTCGCCATCTCACATGCCGACGCCGATCATCTCAACGGCATGCCCGACCTGCTCGACCGCTTCGCGGTGGGGGAGGTCGTGCTGCCCGAGGCGTTTCTGGCGTCGGACGCGCCGACGGCCTCCCATCTCCGGCGGCGGTTCCGGGAGCGGGGCGTCGCGGTCCGCACGCTCGCGGCCGGCGACTCGATCGCGCTCGATCCGCTGTGCCGCCTGCGGGCGCTGCATCCCCCGCCCGGCCCGACGCCCGCGGGCACGCCCGACAACGAGTCGGGCCTCGTGCTGTCCGTCGAGTCGGCGGGGCGGCGGTTCCTCCTCACCGGCGACCTCGAAGGGCCGGCGCTCGAGCGCTTCGTCCGCGCCGGTCCCGGCGAGTGCGACGTCGTCGTGGCGCCGCATCACGGCAGCCGCTCCAGCCTGCCCGCCGGCCTCGCCGCCGCGACGCGGCCGTCGTGCGTCATCGCCAGCGGCGCGGACGGCGCATCGTGGCCCGAGGTCCGTGCGGCCTACGTCGAGGCCGGCGGCGGCTGCGAGGCATTCATCACGGGTGGCGGCGGGGCGCTCGCCGTGGAGTTCTCCGCGTCCGCGGTGACCGTGGATCGCTTCGTCGATCGGCGGTGGCGGCGGGAGTTCCCGCCTCCGCCCGCCGCGGTCGCGGCTACCGCCGCCAGCCCATGAGGTGGCCGACCGCGTTGAGCAGCAGGCCCGACAGCGGCGCTCCCTGCGGCTTGTGGATCTCGTTCAACAGGTCGTACATCACGATGCCGCCCGTGAGCAGGACGAGCGCGCAGCAGGTGAGGCCGGCGATCTGCCAGCCGCTGAACTGCATCTCGATGGCCGCTTCGGACGCGTCGATGGGCAACAGGTCGGCCATCGACGACGCGCTCAGGTCGACGCTCGAGTCCAGCGCCACCGAGGCCGAGTCGTCGGTCACGTTCGCGAAGAAGCTTAATTCGCCGGAGTCGTCGGTCGGGATGACGACCGACGCGCTGTCCTCGTCACCGGCTCCCTCGCCGAGGTTGAACTCGTCGCCGTGCAGCGATCCACCCGCGATGTCCACCCCGGAGGCCGCGGCGGCGCCCGTTTCGAGATCGATGCCCGACACCTGCAGTTCGGGCTCCTCGAGCGACAGCCCGCTGTCGGCGGGCGCGGAGAACCCCGAGCCCGCGCCAGACATTCTGCCGCTCCCGCTGGCCGGCGATGCCGGCATGCCACCCGAGCCCATGGAGATGTTGGACATGTCGAGCGTCAGCGGGTCCCCGACCGCGGCCGAGCCGACGACCGATCCCGAGGGGGCCGGCGGGCGGGCCAGCGACGGCGACGATGCGCCGGGGTTGGCCTCGAGCACGAGGTCGCCGCTGTCCGTGGCGGTGTCGTCATCGTCGTCGAGGGCGAGGCCCGAGAGCGCGTCCCCGCCGCCGGCCTGCCCGCCGCGGACGATGGTCTGCGAGCCGGCGTCGGCGGGCGCGGAGCCGCCCTCGCCGCCGGTCGCGTGGATGTCGAACGAGAGCTCGTCGCCACCCGCGCCGGGCAGGTCGAGGTCATCCAGCGACAGCGCGCCGGACTGCGAACTCTCGTCGCCGAGCGACGCGCGGACGCGTTCGATCTCCTCGACCTTGAACTTTCCATCGCGCAACGGAAACAACTTCTTCCGTTCGACGAGTCGTTTGACCTCGTCGATGCCGATGCCGAGGAGCCGTGCGGCGTCCTCGATCGAAACGAACTTGCCAGCCATGGCTGCGCTCTCGATGCCTGTGAAATCGGCCGCCGGAGACGCTCCCCGAGAGATTGTCGATCCGCCGGACGCCCTCATTCTACGTGCCGCCGTCCCTGCCAGCGCATCCGGCACCTTCGGCACGGGCCTCCCCGCCGGGGGCCGTTCCGGACGTCACGGCGATGGCGGCTGCCCCGGCTGGACCATCCGGCGGATGGCGGCGGGCCGCGGCTCCTGCACGTTGAATTCGTCCAGGGAAAGATCCCAGGACAGGTCGCGGGCGCTCTTCAGTCCCAGGCTCCCCGTCGCCGGATCGACGTGGTAGACGGCCGCGTGACGGGTGACGGGATCGATGACGATCAGCTGCCGGCGGCCGTCGTCGAGCGACGAGTCCGAGATCCACAATCCGGCCCCGTCCACGCCGCCCGACGTGGCGGGAACCCGGCGGGGCGCCTGGCTCGTGGCGGCGGCGGCCCCGCACAGGACGAGGGCGAACGCGGCGAACGTCGCCCACCGGGCATGGGGCCTGCTCCGCTGCATGCGTGGGTCTCCATGGGGCGGGATGACTGCGCCAGTCCGCCGCTCCCGGGGACCGTAGCGCACGCCCAAACCCTGCCACAAGCCCGAAAACCACCACCCCGCCGCCCGGCCGTGGCCGCCCCGCCCGCTCCTGTCGCCCAGCTTGCCTCGTCGCGCGGGCCGGTCGTCTTTCGACTCAACCGGTCGTGCGGGCTGTACCGATGAAACCGTTCGTGCGGGTCCGCCCCGCCCGCGACCGCGTTCCCCGGGAGGTGCCTCCGGTGTCGATCCTCAACGACCTGTCCGCCAAGTTCTTCCGCTCGCCGATCCTCTGGGGCGGGGCCGCCGCCTGCTGCTTCTTCGGCCTCATCCACGGCCGCGTGATCAGCGACGCCAACGTCGTCCGCTACCTGGCGGGGCACTGGGTCGAGTACGTCGAGGTGCTGCTGTTCTGCGTGGGCCTGGCGTCGCTCGCGCTCAAGGCCGGCGACGTGGCGTCCCAGCGTCGCGGCATCGAGGCCTGCACGCTGCCCCCGATCCCGGACGGGGGCCAGGATCCGGCCGACGCCGCCGAGTTGGCCGCCGCCGTGCCGGAGACGTTCCCGGCCGACGCCTGGCTCCCGCGGCGGCTCCGCGAGGCGCTCGACTTCGTCGGCAGGACGGGATCGGCGGAAGGCCTCGAGGATCACCTCAAGTATCTCGCCGACCTCGACGCGTCCCGCGCCGCCGGCGGCCACGGGCTCGTGAAGTTCATCGTCTGGGCGATCCCGATCATGGGCTTCCTCGGCACCGTGATCGGCATCACCGTGGCGATCGCGAGCCTGTCGCCCACGCAGCTCGAGAACATCTCGGGCGTGGTCGCCGGCCTCGGCACGGCGTTCGACACCACGGCCACGGCGCTGGCTCTGTCGATGATCCTCATGTTCCTGCAGTACGCCCTCGACCGCGCGGAGCAGCGGCTGCTCGGCGCCGTGGACGAGGCGGCGTGGCGGGGTCTTGCGGGCCGCTTCCAGTCGCTCTCCGTCGACGCCGGCACGTCGCTCGCGATCACCCGCCTCGGCGAGACCGTGGCCCGGGGCTCGGCCCGGCTGCTCGAGGCGCAGGAGCAGGCGTGGCGGTCGCTCGAGCGGTCCACGGTCGCCGGGCTGCGGCAGGTGATGGACGAGGCCGCGGGCCGCCTGCAGGCCGCGCTCGACGCGGCGCTCGACGGCAGCGTCACGCGGTGGGGCGAGGCCCTCGTCCGCGCGCACGACCAGGCGGCGGCCCGGCGGGAGGACCGCTGGACGGCGGCGGCGGAGGCGCTCGCGGCGGCCGTCCGCGGTCTCGAGTCCCGCCACGACGAAATCGCCGGGCAGACGGCCATGATCGGCGGCGTCGTCGAGGCCGCCCGCGACCTCGCGACGCTCGAGCGGTCGCTCGAGGCGAACCTCGCGGCCGTCGCCTCGACGGGGCGGTTCGAGGAAATCCTCGGCACGCTTTCCGCCGCCGTGCAGTTGCTCGCGGCGCGGACCGGCCACGCCACCGCCGCCTCCCGGGAAGGCCGACACGCGATCCGGACCGCCGCATGAGCCGTCGCCGCCCCGCGTCGGGGGCCACGATCTCGCTGTTCCCCTTCCTCGCCGTGCTCCTGTGCACGATGGGGGCCCTGCTCGTCCTGCTCGTCATCTTCAGCCGCCGGGCGAAGGAGTCGGAGACGGCCGCCACCCGCGAGGCCGAACAGGCCCGCCGCGAGGAGCTCGAGGCCGCCCGCGAGGACCTCCGCTGGCGGCTGGAGCAGCTGCGGGGCGTCCGCGAGCGGACGCAGGAGGATCTCGCGCGGGAGCGGATGCGGCTCGCCGGCGTGGAGGAGGACGCGCGGAAGCTCGCCGACGAGATCGACTCCCTCGAGCGGACCGCCGCGGCCCTCGAGCGCGGCGATCCGGCCGCCGATGCCGGAGCCGCCGCCGACGCGGAGCGACGGCTCGCCGCGGCCCGGGCGGCGCTCGACGAGGCCCGCAAGGAGGGGGCGAAGCGGCCCGCCGCCTACGCGGTCGTGCCCTACGAAGGCGCCAGCGGCACCCACCGCCGGCCGCTGTACATCGAGTGCTGTCTCGACGGCTTCTTCCTGCAGCCGGAGGGCATCCGCCTCGGCCCCGCCGACTTCGAGGGGCCCCCGGGCCCCGGCAATCCCCTCGCCAGCGCCCTGCGGGCCGCCCGCGAGCACCTCGCGCGGGATCCCGGCGAGCACGGCGACCCGGCCGCGCAGCCCTATCCGCTGCTCCTCGTGCGGCCGGCGGGCGTGATGGCCTACTACGCGGCCCGCGAGGCGCTCGTGTCGTGGGGCAGCGAGTTCGGCTACCAGTTCGTGGACGAGGACTGGGAGCTGACCTATCCGCCGGCGGACCCCGCGCTCGCCGCCGTCGAGCACCGGGCGATCGAGGAGTCGCGCCGCCGGCTCGAGTGGCTCGCGCAGGTGCGGCCCGCGCGACCGGCGCGGCCCACGCAGCACTACCGCGCCGCGACGACGGCCGGAGGCGTCGTGGCCGAGGGCGGGCCGTCCGTGCTCGGCGACCAGTCGCGGTTCGACTGGACCGAGGCGCAGGCCGGCCGAGGCACGCGCGGCGGCGCCGGAAGGGACGGCTCGGGCAACGGCACAGGCACGGGCAGCGGCAGCGGCAAGGGATCAGGAAACGGCGACGGCGCCGGTCAAGGAACGGGAGACGTCGTGCTCGGCAACGGCGGTCGGGGCGGCGGTTCGGGAGTCTCTGGCACCGGTGGCGGATTCGGCTCGGCCGGGCCGGGCTCGGGTCCGGCGTCGGGAGGCCGCTACGCCGGCCCGTCGCGGTTTTATTCCGGCCAGGCTCCGGACGGCGTCGCATCGACCGGCGGGGCGGGCGGCGCGGCCGGCGGTGGTCCGGGAGGCGGTGATCGGCCGAACGCGGATGGATCGTCCGGCGAATCGGGCGGACCGAATGTGATGGGCGCTGGGTCCGGTGGTTCGGCCACGGGAGGCGGCACGGATGCCAACGGCAGCGACGCGGCGTCGGCCACGAGCGTCGGAGGTGGCGGTCGCAGCGCCGCCGGCGGCGGTGGTGCCGGTTCCGGCGCGGCAGGCGGAGCGGCGGGTAGCGCCGGCGGTTCGGCGGGCATCTCCGGGGGCGGCGGCGG
>JBJTPA010000110.1:0-11277 GCA_046074885.1 Planctomycetaceae bacterium | reverse complement strand
GTACACGCGAAACACGGGCATCCTGCCCGTTTTCGCTGGGGCGTCTGGAGTCGCAGCGCAAGGTGCGACTCGAACGCCGTGACGTCGCCATCCAGGCGACGCCAAAACGCCGGCCGCCGGGATGGCGGCGAGAATGGGGTTGGGGCATTGGCGGCGCAGCCGCTAGGCTTCCAGCATGGAACGCCTGTCCACGCCCCACCGCGTCGTCGGCTTCGATCCGGGGCTCAATGTCACCGGCTATGGTGTCGTCGAGTGCCACGGCCCCCAGGTGCGACTCGTCGAGGCGGGAACGGTGCGGTCGAAGGGCGAGGCGCTCGAGGACCGGTTGCACGCGATCCACACCGGTGTCCGCGAGGTGCTCGAGGCCTTCCGGCCTGCGGCGCTGGCGATCGAGCAGGTGTTCGCCCACGCCCGGTTTCCCAAGACGGCGATCCTGCTGGGCCACGCCCGGGGCGTGATCTGCCTGGCCGGCGCGCAGGCGGGGCTGGCCGTCCACCACTACCTCCCCAACCGCGTGAAGAGTGTGCTCACGGGATCCGGCCACGCCGGCAAGGAGCAGATCCAGGCCGCCGTGCAGCGGGAGCTCGGACTCGCCACCCGGCCCGAGCCGGCCGACGCCGCCGACGCCCTGGCCGTGGCCCTCGCCGACTACCACCTCCGCCTCCGCCCCCTCCTCTTCGGCACCGCGATCGTGCGGGTGAGGAGCAGCCGCGCATGATCACCAAAATCTCCGGCACCCTCGAACGCGTCGACCCCTCGTCGAATGCCGTCGAGATCTCGATCGGCCCGGTCGTCCACGAGGTGCTGGTCACCGAACTCGTCCGCCGCGGCCTGCAGCAGCAGGTCGGCCAGCCGGTCGTGCTGCACACGCTGGAATACCTCGAGGGCAATCCCGGCCGGGGCAACCTCGTGCCCCGGCTCGTCGGCTTCCTGTCGGAGGTCGAGCGGGAGTTCTTCGACCTCGTCTGCGAGGTCGACGGCGTGGGGGTGAGGAAGGCCCTGCGGGCGATCGTCCGGCCGGTCGGCGAGATCGCCACGGCGATCGAGGAGCAGGACGCCAAGGCCCTCTCCGGGCTGCCCGGCATCGGGCCCTCCACGGCCGAGCGGATGATCGCCAAGCTGCGGCGGAAGATGCCGAAGTTCGCCCTGCTCGTGGCCCGCGAGGCGCCCGGCGAGGCCGGGGCGGCCGGCGACGTGCTCACCGAGACGTTCGCGGTGCTCCGGTCGCTGGGCCACACCGACGCCGACGCCCGCCGGCTGGTCGATGCGCTGCGGGCCGAGAAGAAGCAGCCCAAGGACGTGCAGGACGCGCTGGAGGCGATCTACCGGCAGATGCACAAGCCGCGGACCTGACCGATCGGGTAGGCTGGCCCTCCATGGAATCCTTCCGCGAGCCCAGCATCCAGGCCGCTGACGACGCGCCGGCCGAGGACCGCGCGCTGCGGCCGCAGCGGATGGAGGAGATGATCGGCCAGCGGGCCGTCCACGAGCGGCTCTCCATCGCCATCGACGCGGCCCGGAAGCGGGCCGAGACGCTCGGCCACATCCTCCTCGACGGGCCGCCCGGCCTCGGCAAGACCACGTTCGCCACCTGCATCCCCCGCGAGCTCGGCACGACGCTCCAGATCGCGAGCGGCGCCGCGCTCGCCGCGCCCAAGGACCTGCTGCCCTACCTCACGAACGCCGCCGAGGGCTCGGTGCTGTTCATCGACGAGATCCACCGGCTACCCATCGCCGTGGAGGAGTTCCTCTATCCCGCGATGGAGGACTTCCGCGTCGATATCACGCTCGGTGACGGCGTGGCGGCCCGCACGATCAACATGCCGCTGCGGCCGTTCACGCTCATCGGGGCGACCACGCGGGCCGGGCTCATCTCGGCGCCGCTCCGCGACCGGTTCGTGATCCGCGAGCACCTCGACTACTACTCCGTGCCCGAGTTGGCGGAGATCGTCCACAGATCGGCAGGAAAACTCGCGATGCCGATGGACGACGCCACGGCCGACGAGGTCGCCCGCCGCAGCCGGGGCACGCCGCGGCTGGCGAACAACCGCCTCCGCTGGATCCGCGACTTCTCCACGAGCCGGGCCGAGGGCCGCGTGGACGTGGAGATCGCCCGGTCGGCCCTCGAGATGCAGGGCATCGACGAACTCGGCCTCGACGGCTTCGACCGCAAGTACCTCGAGACGATCCAGCGGACGTTCCAGGGCGGGCCGGTGGGCATCGAGGCCATCGCCCACACGATGAGCACCGCCCCCGACACGCTCGAGGACGACGTCGAGCCCTACCTGCTGCGGTGCGAACTCGTGATCCGCACGCCCCGCGGCCGCCGGCTCACGGACAAGGGCAACGAGCACCTCGGCGCGCCCCCGCGGACGGGACCGCAGGCCAAGCTGTTCTGACTTTACGCGGCGCTCGCCATCCTGGCCTCGCTTCGCTTGGTCGCCCTCCGGGCGACGATGACCCGGCCTTCCGGGCCTGGCGCTGGGGATGGGGCTATGCAGTCTTGGTCGCCGCGACCGCCTTGCGGACCTCGGCGTCGGTCATCCGCCGGAAGAAGCCCGGCGCCAGCCGCATCACCGTCGCCAGGAGCCGGCTGTCGAAGCCCGCCAGGCCCTGCGGCCGGCCCCGCTCGATCGCCCGCGCGATCGACGCGGCGACGTTCTCGGCGGAGTGGATCTTGCTCCAGCCACTCTGGCTCTCGATCGCCCACACGGCCGGGGGCTTCGTGCGATTTTCCTCGACGAGGCCCGGCGTGTCGGTCGTCGGCGGGTAGTGCACGACGACGCTCACGCCGTGGAGCTTCATCTCCTGCCGCAGCGACTCCGCGAAGGCCGCGAGCGCCGCCTTGCTCGCCGCGTAGGCCGCGTAGCCGTAGATCGGCATCAGGGCCGCCAGCGACGAGACGAGGCAGATCGCGCCGCCGCGGCGGGTCACGAGGTCGGGGCCGAAGGCCCGCACCACGTTCACGTGGCCGAGGTAGTTGATCTCGAGCATCCGGCGGTAGTCGTCGGCCGGTGCGTCGAACACGCCCGCCGCGCGGGCCGAGCCCGAGCCGCACACGAGGACGTCGAGCCCGCCGAGCGCCGCGAGCACGCCGTCGCGGGCCCGGGCCACCGCCACGCCGTCGGCCGTGTCGAACGCGGCGAGGCCGTGCGGCCCGGCCGCCACCGGCGGCAGCTCGGCCACCACCTTCTCCAGGTCGTCGGTGCCGCGGGCCGCCACGCAGACCCGCGCCCCGCGGCGGGCCAGGAGCAGCGCCAGCGCCCGCCCGATGCCCCGGCTGCCCCCCACCACGAGCGCCCGCTTGCCGTCGTAGAAATCCATCGTCCTTCCCCTTCGTTTCCGATCACGCCCCGTCGCCGCCGGCCTTCACGAGCATGCACTGCGTCGTGGGCAGTTCGATCACGCCCTCCCGGCGGCCGACCACGAACTCGTCGAATGCCTGCCGCACCCCATCCAAGAGCGAATAGTCGTGCGACAGGATGACGCCCCCGGGCACGAGCCGCGGGAAGAAGTACTCCAGGCACTGCTTCGTGCTCGAGTAGAGATCGAGGTCGAGGTGCACGAAGCAGAACCGCGCGTCGTCGAGCACGCCCCGGACCGAGTCGGGGCAGAAGCCGACGTGGTATTCGACGTTGGGAAAGCCGGCGAGATAGGCGCGGATGGAGTCGAGCCCGCAGGCGTAGCAGCCCTGCGTCTCGACACCGCCGTCCTCCGCGGTCGGCGCCGGCAGGCCCGCGAACGTGTCGCAGACGTGCAGCCGCTTGTCGCCCTTGGCCTCGCAGATCATCTTCGTGGAACTGCCGGCATAGACCCCCACCTCGGCCATGTCGCCCTCCATGTGCCGCATGGCCTGCGCGATGGAGTGGATGAGAAACTGCTCCTGGGCCAGGAGCAGCGACCGCCGCTCCCGGCGAATCGCCCGGATCAGCCCCAGCTTCTTCCGCTCCTTGTGGAAGCCGAGCATGAACAGCTCCCACTCGGCGAGGATGCGGACGCCCCAGCGCTCGAGGAACGAGCCGGCCATGAAGCGTTGAAACGTCTTGTTGTGCAGCAGCGGCACGGGAGGCTCCGGGGCGGACGCGGGCTGTCGAAGGGATCGACGATCGTGCTTGCCGGGCGGGAGCGACGCAAACCGTGGCCCGCACAGGCGGTCCCGAACGGCCCGTGCGGGGGCTGGTCGTGCCGGTATTTCAGGCGTTGACGCCGCCCCGGGAACGTCTGGATGATGCCGCCCCCGGTCGCCCGTCGGCGGCCCCCCTCGCCCGGAGCCCGCCCGTGGCAGACCTCGTCGTGCGTCCGGTCGAGAGTTGGTCCGAGCAGCGTCGGTTCATCCACCTGCCCTGGGACATCTACCGCGGCGACCCCAACTGGATCCCGCCGCTCATCCACTCGCAGAAGGGCCTGCTCGGGTTCCTTCCGCACCCCTTCTTCCGCCGGGCCGAGGCGCGGTCGTTCATCGCCCGTCGCGGCGGCACGGACGTCGGCCGCATCACCGCGATCGTCAACCGGGCCCACAACGAGCGGTTCGGCGAGTCGCGCGGCTTCTTCGGCTTCTTCGAGTGCCGCGACGACGCCGCGGCCGGCCGGGCCCTGTTCGGCGCGGCCCGCGACTGGCTCCACGGCCGGGGCATGACCTGCGTCCGCGGGCCGGCCAACCCGTCGCTCAACTACGAGGCCGGCCTGCTCGTGGACGCCTTCGACAAGCCCCCCACCTTCATGACCACCTACAACCCGGCGTGGTACCCCCGGATCGTCGAGGACAACGGCTTCGTCAAGGTGCAGGACCTCTACGCCTACTGGGGCGAGGTGCCGATGCTCGCCACGCTCGACCCGAAGCTCGTGAAGATGCGCGACGCGGTCCTCGAACGGTTCGGCGTGAAGCTCCGCAAGCTCGACCGCTCGCGATTCGAGGACGAGGTCCGGCTCTACTTCCACATCTACAACGAGAGCATGCAGGCCACCTGGGGCTTCGTGCCCTTCAGCGAGGACGAGATCCTCCACCTCGCCGGCGAGCTGCGGCACCTGATCGTCCGCGAGCTGGCCGTGGTGGCGGAGGTGAACGGCCGGCCCATCGGCACGACGTTCGCCCTTCTCGACTACAACCCGCGGGTCCGCGCGATCGGCGGCCGGCTCCTCCCCTTCGGCCTGTTCCGCCTGCTCTGGAACAAGCGGGCGATCAAGCACATGCGGCTGGTGACGGCGAACGTCACGCCCGAGTTCCAGGCCTGGGGGATCGGGCTTGTGCTCCTCGACGCGCTCGTGCCGGCGGTCCTCGAGTGGGGCATCAAGGAGGCCGAGTTCTCCTGGGTGCTGGAGAGCAACTCGCTGTCGCGCGGGAGCCTCGAGCGGGGCGGCGCGATCCGCACGAAGACCTGGCGGCTGTACCAGGACGATCCGCCGCCCGCGGCCGCCTGAACCCGGTTTTTCGCGGGCCAAAAGCCCCCGGCGTTTGACGCGGCCGGCCGGCCCGGGCTATCGTCTCGAAGCTCTCGACCCGTCCGCAGGTGACTCCATGGCCGTTCCGAAGCGACGTCAGTCCAACCAGAAGACCCGGTCCCGGCGGGCCCACGACTTCCTCACGCCCCGGCAGCTCACCTTCTGCTCCAACTGCGGCAAGGCGGTGCCCACGCACCGCATCTGCGGCACGTGCGGCCACTACATGGGCCGCGCCGTGATCAAGTCCACCGAGGAATAGCGGGCGAGGAGCGGACGCGTGGCCGAGGCCCCTTCCCCGGTGGCAGCCGCCCCGGCTCTCGTGTTTCCCGGTCAGGGCGCCCAGGCCGTCGGCATGGCCGGCGACTGGGTCGAGGCCTGTCCCGCCGCGGCGGAGCTCTTCGCCCGGGCATCGGCCATCCTCGGCTGGGACCTGCTCGCGGTGGCCCGCTCGGGCCCGGCGGAGCGGCTCAACACCACGGCGGTGAGCCAGCCGGCGATCCTCGTCACGAGCCTCGCCGCCCTCGAGGTGCTCCGCGGCCGGCCCGACAATCCGCTCGCGGCGGCCGCCGTCACGGCCGGGCTCTCGCTCGGCGAATACACGGCCCTCGTCTTCGCCGGGGCGCTCGGGTTCGACGACGCCGTGCGGCTCGTCGACGTCCGCGGCCGGGCGATGCAGGAGTGCGCCGAGACCCGGCCCGGGGCGATGGTGGCGGTGCTCGGCCTCGACCGCGAGAAGGTCGCCGCCCTCTGCGACCAGTGCCGCGGCGGGGACGTGCTCGAGGTCGCCAACGTGCTCTGCCCCGGCAACGTGGTGGCCTCCGGGTCGATCGCGGCCTGCCGCCGCCTGGAGGCCGCCGCCGGCGCCGCCGGCGCGATGAAGTGCGTGCCGCTCGAGGTCGCCGGCGCCTTCCACACGGTGCTCATGGAGCCGGCGGTCGAGCGGCTCGCGGCCGCCCTGGCCGCCGCCGACCTGCGGCCCCCCCGGATCCCGGTGGTCAGCAACGTGGACGCCCGGCCCCACGTCGATCCCGCCGAGATCCGCGGGCTGCTCGCGCGGCAGGTCGTCGGTGTTGTCGAATGGAACGCCTCCATGGCATACATCATCTCGACGGGCGTCCGCTCCCTGTGGGAGGTGGGGCCCGGCCGCGTGCTGCGCGGGCTCATGAAGCGGATCGACCGCGGCGTGGCCTGCTCGGGCGTGTTCGACTGATCCGCACCCCGGAAACCCCTCACGATGGCAGACGACGCCCCGACACCGCGACGGCTCACCGTCGACCTCTCCGGCCAGGTCGCCATCGTCACCGGCGCCTCGCAGGGGCTCGGCCGGGCGATCGCGGAGGCCGTGGCCGCCGCCGGCGCCGCCGTGGCGCTCGTGGCCCGGTCGGCCGACAAGCTCGCCGACGTGGCGGCCGGCATCGCCGCCGCGGGGGGCCGGGCCGAGCCCTTTTCCTGCGACGTGCGGGATCCCGCGGCGATCCAGCAGACGGTGGACGACGTCGTCGCGAAGCTCGGCCGGCTCGACATCCTCGTCAACAACGCGGGCGTGACCCGCGACACCCTCCTGCCGCGGATGAGCGACGAGGAGTGGGACGAGGTGCTCACGACCAACCTCCGCGCGCCGTTCCTGTTCATGCGGGCCGCGAGCCGGCCGATGATGCAGCAGCGATACGGGCGGATCGTCAACGTGGCGAGCGTGTCGGGGCTGATCGGCAATCCCGGCCAGTCGAACTACTCGGCCTCCAAGGCCGGCCTCGTGGGCCTCACGAAGACGGCCGCCAAGGAACTCGCCGGCCGGAAGGTCACGGTCAACGCGGTCGCCCCAGGCTTCATCGCCAGTGAGATGACCGCGGCCCTCGGCCCGGCGCTGCTCGACGAGGTGAAAAAGCGGGTGCCCGCCAAGCGGCTCGGCGAGGCCTGGGAGATCGCGGAGGCGGTGCTGTTTCTCGCGGCGCCGTCGTCGGGCTACATCACGGCACAGACGCTGGTGGTCGATGGAGGGCTGATCGGCTGAAAACGGGCCGTTTCCCGGGCTGGACACGCCCGGGCGCCGGCGGGTATATCATCGCGGCAACGCGGGCGACCTGCGGGGCTTGTACGGCCCCGGCGAGGCGGCCGCACGGAGCACACACCGGGTCCCCCCGCGGGGAGCCGTCCAGGAGGATTCATCAGGTGGCATCTGTCCAAGAGCGCGTGATCGACATCGTCGCCACCCAACTCGGCGTGGCCAAGGATCAGATCACGCCGGAGACGTCGTTCATCAACGACCTCGGCGCCGACTCGCTCGACACGGTCGAGCTGGTCATGGAGCTCGAGGAGGAGTTCGAGATCAACATCCCCGACGACGCCGCCGAGAAGATCCAGACCGTCGGCCAGGCGGTCGAGTTCATCGAGAAGCATCAGGGCTGATGCACACCGCAGGCCCGTCGGGTGGCCGCGGGGAACGGAGTCTGGCCTCGACGCCGGCGTCCGGCGCGGCAGGGAATCGCAGGATGAAGCGGCGTGCGGTGGTGACCGGCCTCGGCGTCGTCACGCCCCTGGGGCGGCGACTCGAGAGCGTCTGGGAGCGGCTGGTCCGCGGCGAGAGCGGCGTCGGCCCGATCTCGCTGTTCGACGTCTCCGGCTACCGCGTGCAGTTCGGCGGCCAGGTGCCCTGGGAGCCCGAGCGGGAGGACATCGCCGGCCCCAAGGAGCTCAAGCGTCTCGACCGGTTCACGCAGTTCGCAATCGCCGCCGCGAAGGACGCCGTCGCCGACTCGGGGCTCGACTTCTCGAAGGAGGAGCCGTACCGCTGCGGCGTCGTCATCGGCTCCGGCATCGGGGGCCTCTGGGAGTTCGAGGTCCAGGAGGAGCGGCTGCTCCACAAGGGCATCGACAAGGTCTCGCCGTTCACGATCCCGAAGCTGATGGTCAACTCGGCGAGCGGCCATGTCTCGGCCCTGTTCGGCGCCAAGGGCCCGAACTTCGCCGTCGCCACGGCCTGTGCCAGCGCCGCCAACTCGATCGGCAGCGCCCTCCGCGCGATCCAGTACGGCGACGCCGACGTCATGATCACCGGGGGCAGCGAGGCGGCCCTCACGCCGATCGGTCTGGCCGGCTTCCAGAACATGCGGGCCCTTTCGTTCCGCGGCGACGCGCCGCAGAAAGCCAGCCGGCCGTTCGACGTCGCTCGCGACGGCTTCGTGCTCGCCGAGGGGGCCGGGATCGTCGTGGTCGAGGAGCTCGAGCACGCCCGGGCCCGCGGGGCCCGCATCTACGCCGAGCTCAAGGGCTATGGCGCCAGCGACGACGCCAGCCACATCCCCCAGCCCGACGAGGAGGGCCGCGGCGGCGCCCGGGCCATGTCGATGGCGCTGGAGGACGCGGCCGTCGCGCCCGAGGCCGTCCACTACATCAACGCCCACGGAACGAGCACGCCGCTCGGCGACGTCGCGGAGACGAAGGGCGTGAAGCGGGTGTTCGGGGACCATGCCCGGAAGCTCGCGATCTCGAGCACGAAGAGCCACCTCGGACACACCCTCGGCGCCAGCGGCGGCATCGAGCTCGTCGTCTGCGCGCTCACGATCGCCCGCGGCGTGATCACCCCCACGATCAACCTCGAGAACCCCGATCCCGCCTGCGATCTCGACTACGTCCCCAACGTCGCCCGCGACGCGCGGGTGGACGTCGCGATGAGCAACAGTTTCGGCTTCGGCGGCCACAACGCGAGCCTGGTGCTGGCCCGGCCGGCCTGACGCCCGCCGCGGCCGCGGCATTCCGGTGGATCATGGAACGGTCGGCTGTGTGGACGACGACGCTGGCGGCCGCGGTCGCGGCCGCGCTGGCCGCCGACGCCGCGGCCCAGGTGCCGTCCGCCGCGGGGCAGGTGTGGAAGACCTACGACCTCGGGCCGTTCGTGCGGGCCGCGGGACCGGGGACCGGGCGGCTCGTGGTGGACTGGGTGCTGCAGGACACCGGCTACGCCGCCTGGCACGGGGCCACGCCGGCCGTGCTCGCCGTCGACGGCGAGACGCTGTCGTGCTTCCACGTGCCCGAGATGCAGGCCCGCGTCGCCGAGGCGGTGGCCCGCTTCGTGGACGAGGCCGACACGCCCCACCGCTTCTCGATCCGCGTGTTCGGCATCGCCAGCGCCGGCTGGCGGACCGACGTCCGCCCGGCCCTGCGGCCCATCGCCGCGGCCACGCCCGGCGTCCAGGCCTGGACGGCCACCCGCGAGGACGGGGCGCTCGTGGTCGGCCGGATCCGCGCCCGGTCCGACTGCCGGGAGCTGCCGACCGGCGCCGTGCTCGCGGCCAACGGCGTGCCGGCCGCGCTCGCCGGCGGCCGGAAGCTGCCCTACGTGCAGGACGTGGCGCCGCGTCCCGACGCCTGGCCCGGCTGGGAACTGCGGAATGCCGCCTGCGACGAAGGCCTGGCGATCGACGTGCAGCCCCTGCTCTCCCGCGACGGCACGGCCGTGGAGGCGGTGTTCCATTGCCGGATCGACCAGATCGAGAAGCTGGCGGCCGTGTCGCTGGCCTCGCCGGCCGGCGATCCGAAGGGCGTGGCGGTGCAGGTGCCGCAGCTCGCGGCGGTGCGCGTCGGCGAGCGGTTCCGCTGGCCCGCCGCCCACGTGCTCGTCGTGTCGCTCGGGTTGGTGCCCTGGCCGGTGCCCGCGCAGAATGGTGCCCCGGCGCTGCTGGCCGACACCGATCGCCGCGACGTGGTCGTGGTCGTGGAGCCCCGGCTCCGCGGCGGCCCCTGACGGTCCGCGAGGTTCACCGAGTCACACCCTGGAAGCATCGATGAGCGTCTCGTCCGAGCGTCGCGTGGTCGTCACCGGCATGGGGATCGTCTGCCCGCTGGGCCTGGCGCTCGAGGACCTGTGGACGGGCCTCGTCTCGGGCACGAGCGCCGTGGGGCCGCTCGAGGCGTTCGCCGCCGGGGGCCTGCCGGTCCGCCACGTGGCCGAGGCCCGCGGCTTCACCGGGGCGATCGAGGACTTCGGCACCCTCGACGGAGAGCGGAAGAAGGCGATCCGCAAGGGCCTCAAGGTGATGTGCCGCGAGAGCCAGATGGCGGTCGCGGCGGCGCAGCGTGCCCTGCACGACGCAGGCGACCTCGCCGCCCACCATCCGCCCGAGCGCTTCGGCTGCGTGTTCGGCTCGGACTACATGCTCACGCTGCCCGACGACTTCACGGCGAGCGTGGCCCGCTGCCGTGGCGCCGACGGCTCCTTCGAGTTCGACCGCTGGGCCACCGACGGCCTGCCGCTGCTCAACCCCCTCTGGCTGCTCAAGTACCTGCCGAACATGCCGGCCAGCCACATCGCCATCTACAACGACCTCCGCGGGCCGAGCAACTCGCTCACGCTCCGCGAGGCCAGCGGCCACCTCGCGGTGGGCGAGGCCGTGGTCACGATCCAGCGTGGCGCCGCCGACGTCATGGTGGCCGGCGCCACGGGCACGCGGGTCCATCCGATGAAGACCGTCCACGTGCTGCAGAGCGAGCAGGTTGCGCTCGAGGAGGGATCCGATCCCGACCCGCGCCGCCGCAGCCGGCCGTTCGACGCCCGGCGGACCGGCATGGTGCTCGGCGAGGGGGCCGGCGTGCTGATCCTCGAGGAGCTCGGCCACGCCCGGGCACGCGGCGCGCGGATCCACGCCGAGGTGGTGGGGCACGCGGCCCGCTCGGCGGTCGATCCGGCGGCGGCCGGCCGCCGCCGGCAGGCCCTGGCCCACGCCATGCGCCGGGCGCTCGGCATGGCCGGCGCGGATGCGGTGGGCCACGTCCACGCGTTCGGGTCGAGCACGACCGCGGGCGACCGCGAGGAGGCGGCGGCGATCGGCGACGTGCTCGGCG
>JBJTPA010000109.1:0-4278 GCA_046074885.1 Planctomycetaceae bacterium | reverse complement strand
CGTCCGCGACCACAGCCCCTTGAAGGGCATCACCCGCGAGTACACGCTCCAAGAGCTCTGCATCGTGACGCGGGCCGCACCCGCCCGGATCGCGGGCCTGCCGCACAAGGGCCACCTCGGCGTGGGAGCCGACGCCGACATCGCCTGCTACCGCCCCGACCGCGACCTCGCGCGGATGTTTTCGATGCCGGCGAAGGTCTTCAAGGCGGGCGTCCTCGTCGCCGAGGACGGCCACCTCCGCGCGACCCCCGCCGGCCGAACGCTCGAGGCGGTCGGGCGGTAGGCGGGTCACTCGAGCCGCGCGAGCGCCGCGAGGTGCGCCTCCACCATGCGCCCCGCGGGAAACTCGGCATCTGCGCGGGCCAGCGAAGCCGCGGCCCACCGCGCCGCGAGCGCATCGTCCTCGAGGATGTCGAACGCCCGCCGCGGGAACTCGCTCTCGGGCAGCGGCGGCACGATCCGACCCGTCACCCCGTCCACGACGAGCTGCCGCGCCGCGTCCCCATCGACGGCCACCGCGGGCACGCCGCGGGCCATGCCGTCGAGGATCGCGCCGCCGTGGGCCGCGCCGCCCGACTGCCACACGATGGCCACGTGGCCGAGCAGGTCGTTCAGGAGGTGGCAGCGCGGCACGAGGACCATCCGCTCGCCGAACTCCTGCAGCCGCGCGCGGCGGAGGAGTCGCGCCCGGAGCGGTCCCGCGCCCACGACCACGTGCTGCACGTCCCGCCGCACGACGCCGAGCTGGTCGATGCCCCACGCCAGCCGCTCGATCCGCGCCTCGGCGTCGAGCGGCGTCACGCAGAGCGTCCAGCGCCGCGCCGCATCGAGCCCCAGCCGCGCGGCGACGGCGGCGCGATCGAGGCCCGCGGCCGGATCGGCCGCGATCCCGGGCGGGATCGTGACCACGCGCTCGGCCGCCACTCCGGCACGGCGGCACGCCTCCGCGACGTGCGGCGTCGTGGCGATCGCGAGGCCGAGGCGGCGGAGCGCCCAGGCGTGGCCTCGCCGCCGCGGGGAGACGGCCAGCTGCGCCGCCACGTGGGTGGCCGGCGCGGCGAGGGCGACGGCCGCGGCGGCGGGCAGGGCCGAGCGTCCGCAGGCGAGCAGCACGGCGGGCCGCAGCAGGCGGGCGAGCACCGCGAGCCGGGCCGCGGCGGCCGCGTCGGGCACGAGCGGCCGCCGCCCGACGCGGTGCACTGGGATGCCGGCCCGCGCCAGCCGGCGGGCGACGCCCCCGCCGGCCGTCGTCAACGCCACGTGCACGTCGCGGCCCGCGTCGCGGAAGCCCAGCGCGAGCAGCTCGACCTGCCTGCCGGTGCCGACCGGATCAAGCCCGCGGACCGCCAACAGGATCGGGCTTCGTGGCATCGGTGGAGGCCGCCCCGCGGGCGGCGGCGATGTCGGCGTCCTCGAGCGCGGCGAGGTGGGGAAGGTGCCGCAGGGCGCCGTCGAAGTCGAGACCATACCCGACCACGAACTTGTCGGGAATCTCGAATCCGACGAAGTCGGGCTCGATAGCCACCTCGGAGCGGCCGGCCTTCCGCAGGAGCACCAGCGACCGCACGCTCGCCGCCCCCCGCCGGCGCAGCTCCTCGAGGAGCGCCGCGAGCGTCCGCCCGGTGTCGAAGATGTCGTACATGAGGAGCACCTGCCGCCCGACGAGGTCGGGCAGCAGGTCGAGCCGCATCTCGAGCGCGCCCGGCGACGTGGCCGTGCCGCGGTAGCTGCTCGCCCACACCATGCTCACGTTCACCGGCCCGTCGAGCCGCCGGATCAGGTCGGCGACCACCATGATGCTGCCGGTGAGCACGCCCACCACCGTGAGCGGGCGGCCGCCGCACTCGCGTCGGACCTCGTCGGCGAGACGGTCGATGCCGGCCGAGATATCGGCGGACGAGAGGAGAATTTCCATGGGGCGATGACCTTCCGCGGATCTTCCCGGAAGGTAGCCGCGATGCTGGCGATAGGATAGCAGCGCGGCCTTTCTCCCTCGCCCTCCGGGAGAGGGCCGGGGCGAGGGTGCCTTGCTCGCCCACGCAACGTCCGGCACCCTCACCCGGCCTACGGCCGGCCTCTCCCCGGTGGAGAGGCGGACACCATGCCCCCCTGCAACCGGACGGACACACCTTGCCCTCACCGCACCGACAGCCCCCGCCGCGGCCGCACTGGTCCGTGATCGAGGTGGCCGGCCACGCCTGCGAGGTGTTCGCGCCGCCGGACCCGCTCGCCGGCCGGGCGCTCGTCCACCTCCACGGCGTCCGCGGCCGCTGGCTCCGTGAGCTGCCGGTGCTGCGCGACCTCGTGGAGGCGGCGCGGATCCCGGTCGTCGGCCCGCGCGCGGGCCGCTCGTGGTGGCTCGACCGCATCGTGCCCTCGTTCGACGCGAGACTGTCGCCCGAGCGCTACGTCGTGGACGCGATCCGCGACGAGGTGGAGCGGCGATTCGGCGTGCGGCCGCCCGGCATCGCGCTCGTGGGCACGAGCATGGGGGGTCAGGGAGCCCTGCGGATCGCCTACCGCCATCCCGCGACCTTCCCCGTGGCCGCCGCGATCGCGCCGGCGATCGACTATCACCTCGCCATGCGCGACGCCCACGACCGCGACGACGGCGAATACTACGACACGCTCGGGGAGATCTACGGCGACGTGGAGCGGGCCCGGCAGGACACCGCGATCCTCCACGTCCACCCGCTCAACTGGCCGCGGCACCAGTGCTTCGCGAGCGACCCCGACGACGTCCACTGGCACGACGGCGCGGTCCGCCTCCACTCCAAGCTCGTGGCCCTCGGCATCCCCCACCTCGCGCTCCTCGAGCCGCGGGGGGGCGGGCACACGGTCGAGTACTACGACCGCGTGGCCCCTGACGTGATGCGCTTCGTGCTCGACGCGCTCGACGCAGAATCCCGCCGGATCGCTTGAAACGCCGCCGCCGCCGCCCTACCGTGGCGGCTTCACCCCGAGGATCGAACCGATGCCCGCCCCCCGCCTGCTCCTGGCCCTGCTCTGCCTCGCCCCCCTGCCCCTCTCCGCCGCCGAGCCCAACACGCTCACGCCCGACGAGCAGCAGGCCGGCTGGAGGCTTCTCTTCGACGGGAAGACCACGCACGGCTGGCGGAACTTCAAGCAGCCGGCGGCGAGCCCCGGCTGGAAGGTGGAGGACGGCGCGCTCGTGCGGTCCGCGAATGGCGCGGGCGACATCATGACGGCCGACGAGTTCGGCGCGTTCGAACTCGTGCTGGAATACAAGATCGCCCCGGGCGGCAACAGCGGCCTCATGTTCCACGTCACCGAGGAGGGGGCCACGCCCTGGCAGACCGGGCCCGAGGTGCAGATCCTCGACAACGCCGGCGGCCACGACCCCAACAAGGCCGGCTGGCTCTACCAACTCTACGTGCCCGACCTCGACGCCACGAAGCCCGCGGGCGAGTGGAACGAGATCCGCCTGGTCGTCACGCCCGAGAAGGGGGAGACGTGGATGAACGGGAGGAAGTACTACGACTTCGTGAAGGGGAGCGCCGACTGGAACGCCCGCGTCGCGAAGAGCAAGTTCGCCGCGATGCCGCTCTTCGGCAAGGCGACGATGGGGCACATCTGCCTGCAGGACCACGGTGACGCGGTCGCCTTCCGCAGCATCCGCATCCGCCCGCTCGACGCGCCGCCGACGAAGCCGACGCCGGCGCCGTGACCCCCGCGGGGTCTGCGGCTCCCGCTTGAAACTTCGCGCCCCCTGCATCCGCGTCGGAGGCTCTGGGCGGGGCTGCGCGTGCCCTCGAGCGGGCTATGGGAGCGAGCGAAGCCATGGATGCGGATTCCAGTCGCGAGGCGACTGGGCTACGAGTCGGGGTGATCGCGCCAACGCGAGGATCACGTGTGATACGGGTCATGCTTGATCCTCACGCGTGATCCGACCCGTGGTCCGGTTGCCTCGCAACCGGATTGTGCGGTCGATCCACCGGCCGGATTCCAGTCGCGAGGCGACTGGACCACGTGAGGCCGGATTCCAGTCGCGAGGCGACTGGACCACGAGTCGACATGATCGCGCCAGCGCGAGGATCACGTGTGATACGGGTCACACTTGATCGGCACGCGGGGTTCGCTGCTGCGCAGTCGAGGCGCGAACCCGGCGAGGGGCTGCCCGTGCCCCGGGAGCCGGCCTTGGCGGCCAGCGCAGCCACGACCAATCCGCCGGCAGCGGATCGGTGCCCGGCGCAGCGCAGCCGCCACAGGGTGAGCAAGCCCCGGAGGGCGCGGCGAACGTCCGGCGATGGGGCATCG
>JBJTPA010000108.1:0-6417 GCA_046074885.1 Planctomycetaceae bacterium | reverse complement strand
GACCGGCGGGCACGACGGGGGCGGTGTCCCCGGCCCCGGGGCGCGGCTCGAACGGAATCGTGGGTGGTGCCGCTGCGACGGCTGGGGCGGCCGCCGGTGGCGGGGCATCGCCCGGCGCGGCCAGGAGCGCCGACAGGTCCGCGACGAGGGCGTCGGCCCGGGACGGCCACTGGCTGGCGGGTGCGAGGGCGTCGTCGGCCCGGGCGATCGAGCCGAGGAAATCGACCGCGGCGAGCAGCCGGTCGCCGTGCTCGGGCCGCACCCGCAGGCCGCCGCGGCCGGCCGCCACGAACACGTCCTCGAGGGCGTGCGCCACGCGGACGGCGGGCTCCAGGTTGACGATCCGCGCGGCCCCCTTGAGCGAGTGCGCTGCCCGCATCAGCGACTCGATGGTCTCCGGTGAGCGTTCGAGCTCCTCGATCGCCAGGATGCCGGCCGAGAGGACGGCGGTCTGGCTCTCGGCCTCGAGCCGGAACAGCTCCTGCATCGAGAGGCCGCTCAGGTCGCCGCTCATGCCGACACCATCCCGCGCAGCCCCTCGAAGAGCCGCGCCGCGTCGAGCAGGCCGACGGTGCGGTCCTGCCAGGCGAACAGGGCCGCCGTGCAGCGGGCCTGCGCGTGCCCGACGGTGGCCGGCGCCGCCCGGGTCTCGGCCGGCGCGAGCCTGTGCACGCCCGCCACCTCGTCGGCTGCCAGCACCCACCGCTCCCTCCCCTCGTCGCCCGCCCGCTCGACCACGAGCAGGCGGGCCGTCGCCCCATCTGCCGCCGGGCCCCCGGTCAGGCCGAGCAGCACGTGCAGCGATACGGAGAGCTGCAGCTGGCCGCGGATGTTGACCAGGCCCGCGAGCCCGCCATCGATGCGGTGCGGGATGCGGTGCACGGTGCGGACGGCCGTCACCTCGACGAGCACGGCCGCGGGCAGGGCGAACCATTCCCGGCCCAGCCGGAACACGAGCACGCTCGACGTCCCGGCCTCGGCCGCCGCCGGTGGCTCCTCGAGGATCGTCCGCCAGTCGTCGAGGTAGCCCTCCGGCGCGGGCCGGTCGAAGAAGGTCCGCGCGGCCTCGGCGAGCACCGGGCAGTTGCGGCAGTGGACGAACGTGGCGAGCTCGGGGCAGCTGCGGTCGCCGGTCACGCCGACGATCCGCCAGCACTCCGGCATCGGTGCCTCGACCCGCGGGGCGGCGGCGCGACGACGGTCGGTCACGGCGCCTCCTTCCGGGCGAGGGCCCGCGCGGCCGACTGGCGGTAGGTCTCGGCCATGCGGTCGTCGCCGCGCTGTGCGGCGATCAGGGCGAGCGCGAGGAGGGCCTCGTCGTGCGTCGCATCGAGGTACACCGTGCGATGGAGGCAGGCCTCGGCCCGATCGACGTCCCCGGCCGCCTGGTGGATCATGCCCATCAGGAAGAACAGCTCGGGCGACGGTCGGCCCTGGCGGCCCCGCTCGCACGCCGCGAGCGCCTCGGTGAAGCGTCCGGCGTTCGCGAGCGCCCCGGCCTCGCGGAGCACGTCCCCGAGGGGCGCGACCGGCGGCGGGGCGTCCGCCGGGGGCTCGGTCGCGGGCCGCGCGGGCCGCCGGGCGGGCCGGCGCCGCGGGGATGCCGGCCGCGCCGCTGCCGTCGCGTCGTCCGGCACGCGGGGGGGCCGCCGCAGCGCGAACACCGACAGGCCGCCGGCGGGGATCCAGCCGCCCCGCATGATCGGCGGCTCGGCGGCGCCGAGCACGAGCACGCCGTCCTCGACGAGGAGCGCGTCGAGCGTGCGTTCGACCCGCGCCCGGGCGTCGGCGTCGAGGTAGATGAGCAGGTTGCGGCAGAAGACCACGTCGTAGGACCCGCGGCCCGCGCGGAAGCCCTCGTCGAGAAGGTTCGCCCAGGAAAACGCGACGGGCCCGCGGACACGGTCATCGACCACCGCCGCGCCGTCCGCCGCGTGGAACCAGCGGTCGCGGAACGAGAGGTCGGCGTTGCGGAACGCGTTGAGCGAGTAGCGGCCGCGGGCGGCCCGGGCCAGCGCCGCCCGGCTGACGTCCACCGCGTCGATCGTGAACTGGCCGGCCTCGAGCCCGGCGTCGAAGAGCGCCATGGCGATCGAGTAGGGCTCCTCCCCGGCGGCGCACGGCGACGAGAGGATGCGGATCGGGGCCCGTCCCGGGAGGGCGGCGAGCGCCGCCGCGAAGTGGGCCACGAAGTCGAAGACCTGCGGGTCGCGGAAGAACCAGCTCTCGGCCACGACCACGTCCTCGACCAGCGCGTCGCGCTCGGCCTCGTCCGCGCGGACGCGGGACGCGTAGGCCTCGGCATCGGCGATGCCGGCGGCCTGCATCCGCCCGCGGATCGCGCGGGCGAGCGCCGCGTCGCCGACGGTGGCGACGTCGAGGCCGATCCAGCGGCGGAGGACGTCCTCCACGGCGGCGGTGCCGGCGGTCGCGGCGGGAAGGGGGGTCACGGCAGCGGCACCTGGTTCATGGCTGGAGGGCCGGGGCGGGGCGGGGGAACAGGCCGGCCGCGAGGTCGGCGGGCAGGAGCCGCGCCGGGTCGAGCACCTGGACGACGCCGTCGGACATGCGCAGCGTGCGGCCGAGGTAGGGGGCCCCCGGGATGCCGAGCGCGGGCAGTTCCGCCGCGGCGTCCTCCGCCGCGCGGATCGCGATCACGTCCTCGGCGACGAGCCCCATCCGCACCGGGGGGCCGCCGTCGGGCGGCGCGAACTCGACGACGATGACGCGGGTGCTCAGCCGCTCGCGGGGCGGCCGCCCCGCGAGCCGCAGTCCGAGGTCCACGAGCGGCAGGAGCCGTCCGCGGCAGGAGAAGATGCCGCGGACGTAGTCGGGCGCGTGGGGGATCGGCCGGGCCGGCACCAGCGGCAGGACCTCCACGACGGTCCGCGACTCGACCGCGTAGGGCTGCCCGGCGACGGTGAAGGTGAGGAGTTGCATGGCGTGGCGGCGGCCCCGGCAGGCGTCCGCGGCACCGTGGTCGCCCCCGCCACCCCAGTGTAGCGGTGCGGGCCGCCCCGACCTTCGACGCCGGCGGCGGCGGTCAGACGGTGAACCGCGAGACCTCCTCCTTGAGGTCGCCGACGGCCTCGCGCAGGTGGACGGTCGCCTTGTTGAAGTCGTCGAGCGACGAGGCCGTGCGGGAGGCCCCCTCGGCGAGCCGGATCATGGCCTCGCGGATCTGCTCGGCCCCCTGCGACTGGGCCCGCATGCCCTCGGTGACCTGGCCGAAGCGGCCCGAGATGCCCTGCACGGCCTCGATGATGTCGCCGAGCTTCGTCGACACCTCGCCGATCTCGTGCACGCCGGCCCGGACCTGCTCGGCGAACTTGTCCATCTCCATCACGCCGGCGGAGACGCTGTTCTGCATCTCCTTCACCATCCGCTCGATGTCGAGCGAGGCGACCGCCGTCTGGTCGGCGAGGCGGCGGATCTCGCGGGCCACGACGAGGAAGCCGAGACCGTACTCGCCCGCCTTCTCCGCCTCGATGGCGGCATTGATCGAGAGCAGGTTCGTCTGGTCGGCCACCTTCGTGATCGTGGTCACCGCGAGATTGATGTTCGCGGCCCGCTCGCTGATCACGGCGAGCTTGGCACCGAACGACGACGTGCTCGCGGCGAGGTGCCGCATGGTGCCGTCCATCCCCTCGAGGCCGCCGCGGCCCTCGGCGGCCATCTGGCCGGTGTGGCCCGCCATGTCGTTGACCTCGGTCATCGTGCGGAGCAGCTCCTGGCTCGTCACCGAGATCTCCTTGACCGCGGCCACCGCCTGGCTCGTCGAGGCCCCGTAGTCGGCGATCACCTGCTGCTGCTCGCTGGCGGTGGCCTGGATGGCGGTGGCCGTGGAGATGAGGGCCACGCTCGACCGCTGGACCCGGCCGATGAGGCCGCGGAGGTCGTCGGTCATCGTCTGGATCGCGCCGAGCAGGGCGCAGGTCTCGTCGTCGCCGGTCGGGGTGACCTCGGCGCGGAGGTCGCCGCCGGCAACCTGTCGCGCCACGGCGACGGCGGTGCGGATCGGGTTCGAGATCGTGCGGGCGACGAGGAGGGCCGCGAGCGTGACGCCCACGATCGTGGCCAGCGACAGGCCGAGGATCGCCAGCCGCTGGAAGCGCACGAGGGCGAAGGCCTCGTCGGCGTCCTGCTTGACGTTCAGGCCCCAGCGGAAGCTCGGCAGGTAGCACCAGGCGGCCACGACCTCCTCGCCGCGGTAGTCGCGGACGATGCCGTAGCCCCGCTCGCCGTTCACGCCCCGCTGGGATCCGGTGCCGGTCTCGCCGCCGAGCGGGATCCGCTTGCGGAACGGGGCGTCGGCCTCGTGCCGCAGGGGCGTGGTGACGAGCGCCGTGTCGTCCTGGAGCTGGACGGCCACGATCTCGCCCGTCTCGCCCAGGCCGGAGAGGTCGGAGAGCACCTGCCAGATCCGCTGGGTGCCCAGGCCGAGCGCGAGCACGCCGATCACCTTGCCGCCGTCGAACACGGGGCAGGTGACGAACGCGATCGGCTGGCCGGCCGCGCCGTACGTCTGGAAGCCGCCGAGTTCGGACTGCAGCAGCGTCCGGGCGCGGTCGAACCCGGCGGCCAGCTCGGTCGAGGCCAGTCCGCCCGCGAGCACCGACGTGCCCTCGGGGATCGCGTCGTCCATGGAGTAGACGACGCGGCCCGATGCGTCGACGAGGAGCAGCTGCACGTAGCCGAAGGACTTGGCCACGTAGGTGAAGTAGTCGGCGAACCGCCGGCCCGTGGCGGTCTGCCGCTTCCCCGCGTCGGCGTTGCCGGCCGCGGCCGTCAGGTCCCGCATCGCCTCCACGAACGTGGGGCCGCGGGCGAAGGCGGCCCCGTCGCGGACCCGCTCGGCCGCGTAGGTCTCGAGCTCGCCGGCCTTGGCCGCCGCGATCTGCAGGAGGTTCGTGCGGACCGACTCCTCGAGCGCCCGCGAGGCGATCCACGCGGTGATCGCCGTCAGGACCGCGCAGGGGATGAGCGCGATCACGAGGAACCAGAAGATCAGCCGGCCGGCGATGGACCGCCGCATGGCGGGCCCGGCCCCGGCATCGACGCGCGGGCCGCTCATCGACCGCTCCTTTCGCCCGCGGTCACGGCCCCGGCGGGATTGGCCCAGCGGCCGCCCCACGACGCGTGGAGGTCGGCGACGAACCGCTCCCAGTCGGTCCGCGACCGCGAGATGGGATACGGCACGGGCCGGACCGCGGTCCGGCTCGACCACACGACGTCGAACTGCCCGTCGGCGCGGATGCGGCCGATGAACACGGGCCGCCAGGTGTGCTGCGTCTCCGGATCGACGGCGATGGTGCCCTCCGGCGCGGCGAGGCTCTGGTGCCGGAGCAGCCCGCGGACCTGGCGGACGTCGGTGGTGCCGGACTCGCGGACCGCCTGGGCCCAAAGCCGCACGCTGTTGTAGGCCGCGACGATCACGTCGGAGGTGGTGCGGTCGGCGCCGTAGCGGGCCTTGAAGGCCCGCACGAAGGCCTGGTTCTCGGGGCGTTCGAGGCTCTGGAAGTAGTTCCAGGCCGCGTAGTCGCCCACCATGTCCACGCCGGTGGCGGTGGCCAGCTCGTTCTCGCCGATCGCGAAGGTCACGACCGGCGTGGTCTCGGGGCGGATGCCCGCCGCCCGCAGGCCGCGGGCGAACGCCAGCCCCGAGTCGCCCGGCACGGCGGCCAGGATCACGTCGGGCTTCGCGGCCGCGATCTGCCGGACCGCCTCCTCGACGGCGGTGCTGCCGAAGGGGATGTAGGCCTCGCCCACGATCTCCGCGCCGATGCCCTTGAGGTGGTCCGCGATGATCGCGTTGACGCAGCGGGGCCAGATGTAGTCGGAGCCCACGAGGAAGAACTTCCGCGCCCCGAGCGCGTCGTGGCACCACTGCACCGCGGGCGTGATCTGCTGGTTCGGGGCCGCGCCGGTGTAGACGATGTTTGGCGACTGCTCGATGCCCTCGTAGGCCATCGGGTAGAGGAGGAGGTGGTCGGCCTTCTCGACGACGGGCAGCACGCCCTTGCGGCAGGCACTCGTCCAGCAGCCGAAGATCACGCTCACCCTGTCGTCGCGGATCAGCCGCTCGGCCTCGCGGGCGAACGTCGGCCAGTCCGAGGCGCCGTCGGCGACCACCCACTCGACGCGGCGGCCGAGGAGGCCCCCGGCGCGGTTGATCTCCTCGAGCGCGAGCACCTCGGCGTCGATCATCGCCCGCTCGCTGACCGCCATCGGCCCGGTCCGCGAGGGGAGGAGGCCGACGACGATCGGGCTGCGATCGACGAGCAGCCGGTTGAGCAGCCACCATCCCTCCGCCGCCGAGGCGGCGAGGGCGGCGGTGACGAGCCACGGCCCGAGGCGGACGCGTCGCGTCGCCAGCCGGGGAGGAACGGTCCGTTCCGCGGTCGGGAGGTCGGGCGA
>JBJTPA010000107.1:0-3922 GCA_046074885.1 Planctomycetaceae bacterium | reverse complement strand
CCTCTACCTGACCCGCTCCGACCCCCAGCGTGGCCTCTGACGGGCTTGGGGGACTCGAGCGGCTCCCCGCCCATTACCCCGGTCGGCAACCCAGTGCCGGAGCGATGGTCCCTGGCTCGGAACCACCACCGGAGAGCCCCTTCCCTGCCCTCTCATCACCCCACTATGCCCGGCGAATTCGAATCGTCGCGTGCTGGATCACTGTGAAGGCACCCGCCAGTTCCGCTTCGTGCTCGCGTATGGCCCGTGCAACCACTCGGCCCTTGCGAGCATTGGAAATACCGTCGACGCGAACGAGCACGACGCCGCGGTGGTGAAGCCGCTGCCGATAAACGAGTTCCCCGAAATCTTTGTCTTCCGTGAGCAGAATCCTGGCGTCCCTGGCTGCGGCATCGAGGATGACGGGGTCTTTCGCCCCCTCCAACTCCTCCGCCATCCACCGGACGTCGTGTCCGTCGTCGCGCATGGCTACCACGATCGCCGCGTCCACGCCCTCGTCGGCGAGAAACCTCATGCCGACTCCGGCTCGCCCACCGCGTGCACCGTCTCGTGGGCCATGGCCTCGGCCGCGTAGTTCAGAGCCGCCAGTACGGCCTCGCGGGTCAGCCGGGGATGCGACTCGAGAACCTGCTCGATCGACTCACCGCACGAGAGCTTTCGGAGAATCGTCTCGATAGTGATGCGGGTGCCACGGACGACAGGCTTTCCCATCATCACGTCGGGGTCAGACTGGATCAGATGGTTGGACATGCGAGCCTCGTTTGAGCGACACCGATAGGTATAAGGAGACGCCGACTGGGACAGAGGGCTTGGTTCTCGTCGCCCGATAAGATTCTACCGGAGACGAATGTTTGACGTGTGGCGACATAGGCTCCCGGCCATTGGAAGTGAGAACTGTGGGCAGTGGGTGAGAAGCCCCGACCCGTGGTGATCATCGAGACTCTCAAGAAGCAGGGCATCCCGGTATCGAGCCCCAGGTCAGCATGGTGCTGAAGGCTATGGGGTTCCGTCTGCGCCGCCGGCGGGCAAGCCGCGGATGACCTGCCCCCCACTGATGGAACCAGTTTCCGGAGCGATGGTCCCTGGCTCGGAACCACCCCCGGAGAGCCCCTTCCCTGCCCTCTGGCAGGTACGGATTTGTGAAATCCTGTGAAATCGGTCGGGGGCGACGAAACCGAAATCCAAAAACCCTTGTTTTTCAGGGTGGCTAACGGGACTCGAACCCGCGACCCTCGGTACCACAAACCGATGCTCTAACCAACTGAGCTATAGCCACCGCGTGATGAGCCGCGGCAAGTGTAACAGACGCTCGCCCGCACGCATCCCGCGAGGGCCGAACGCCCGGCGGCACACGCGATCGACCGGCGCGGCGGTCCGTCAGATCGTCGGCCCGCTGCCCGCGTCTGCGGCGGCGCCCGGCTCCGTCTCGGGCTCCACGGCCTCCGGAGCCAGCGGCTCCACGACCGCCTGCCCGCCACCGACCTCGCGGACCCAGTCGCGAAACTCCTCGGGCACCTTCGCGAGATCCTCGTCGGTGTCGAGCGGCCCGGAGTGGACCTCCTTGCCGTCCGGGTCCTTCACGGTGACGGTCTTCTTGCCGCCTGCCGAGCGGACCTCCACCGTGCCGCGGGCGTCGCTCACGACCGTCGCGCTCTGGGCGTTGGGCCCGATCGTCAGCACCTGGGCCCGCACGTTGCCCTGCACGCCCGGCACCACGCCGGGCATGCCGGGCACCATTCCCGGCACGAGCCCGGGCAGCAGGCCGCCGCCGGCGCCGGCCCGCGCGAGCGCCTCGGCGACCTTCCGCTCGACGTCGGCCGGGTCGAGCCCCGGCGGGAGGCCGTTGGGCAGCGCCTGCAGGTTGAGCACGCCGGGCAGCGCCCCGGCGACCGCCTGGCCTTCCCCGCCCTCCACAACCTCGTGCTCCTCGAGCACGGCCTCCACCACCTTCTCGTGGCCGCGGCGGACGAGCGTCAGCGGCACCTTCGTGCCGGCGCCGGCCACCTTCACGAGCGTGGTGAGCTGCTCGGGCGAGCAGACGACCTGGTCGTTGAACTTGTGGATCACGTCGAACTGCCTGACGCCCGCCTTCTCGGCCGGGCCTCCGGCCGCGACGGCCTCGATCGTCAGGCCGACGCCGTCCGCAAGGTCGAGTTGCGCGCGGACGGGCGGCGGCACGAGGCCGGCGACAACGCCGAGGTAGGCCTCCTTGCGGGCCTCGCCGGCGGGTGCCGCGTTCGCGGCGGGCGCGCGGACGTTGCCCCCCTGCACCTGGAGCTGGCCCTGGCCGCCGACCTGCAGCCGCAGGCCGGGCATGATGATCACGCGGCCGCCCTGGAACTGCCCGCCGAAGGCGGGCGCCCGGGCCGGGGACGGCGTCGGCTCCTCCCTCACCACGTCGTCCTCCGCCCGGACGGCGGGAACCAGCGCTGCCGCCAGCACGGCGACGCGCACCAGGGTGCGGCGGACTTCGGTCGAGGCGGTCATGGCGATCGGCTCCTGGAGGACTGGACCAATCATGGATCGGACGGGGCTCGCAGGAAAGACGGACATCATCGCAGCGCGACGGGCATGAGGATCACGTCCTCGTGGGGCACGCGATACTCGGATCCGCCGGCCGGACGGTGCCGCTCGACGGCCACGCGCCGCAGGACCCGCGACGGCGTGCGTACGTCGATGAACTGCACGCCCCCGTCGGCCCAGGCGACCGACTCCTCGGCCGCCTCGACCGGCGGCTCCGCAGCCGCGCCGCGTGGGCGTCGTACCACTCCTGCCAGTCGGGTGCGGCGCCGCTCATGTCACCGGGCTTTCATGAAGGGAACGACGCCACCGGGAAAGCTTGTGGAGGGCTCGACGAAACCCGCGAAAAACGCCCATCTCATCACTCCCGCCGCCGCGAATCGATCCAGATCGTCACCGGGCCGTCGTTGACCAGGCTGACCCGCATGTCGGCCGCGAACACGCCCCGGGCGGGCGGCCGGCCCGCCGCGGCCCCGAGCGCCTCCGCGAACCGCTCGTAGAGCGGCACGGCCTCCTCCGGCCGGGCCGCCAGGACGAAGCTCGGCCGGTTCCCCCGCGCCGTCTCGGCGAGGAGCGTGAACTGGCTGACGACGAGCGTCTCGCCCCCGACGTCGCGGACGGCGAGGTTCATCTTCCCGTCGGCGTCGGCGAAGATCCGCAGCGCGGCGACCTTCGCCGCGAGCCAGTCGGCGTCGGCGGCCGCGTCGCCCTGCTCGACGCCGACGAGCACGAGCAGCCCGCGGCCGATCCGGCCGACCACCTCGCCGGCGATCGTCACGCTCGCCTCGCTGACCCGCTGCACCACCGCGCGCATGGCCCAGAGTCTACCGCCGGGCCCCGGTTTCCCCCGGCGTTATTGGCGTATCTCCGGGCACCGGGACTTGCTTGAATCCCCGGCGTTCCGCCGCGGGAATCCGCCATGAGCCCGACCGTCACGACCTCGCGCCTGTCCCCCGCCCGCCGCTGCGTGGGCGACGTCGCCCGCCTGGGCCGCGAGCTGCCGCTTTTCCCGGTCGAGCGCACGATGCGGCTCGCCGCCGTGGCCGAGGCCCGCGACGCCGCCGCGACCCGAATCGGGTGGGCGGCGATCTTCGCGAAGGCCTACGCGCTCGTCGCCCGGGAGACGCCGGCGCTCCGCTCGTGGGTGGCCGGCATCCTCCGGCCGCGGCTCGCGACCGCCGACCGCAGCGTGGCCACGCTCGCCGTCAACCGCACCGAGGACGGCGCCGATCGGCTCTGCTGGACCCGCATCGCGGCGCCCGAGACGCTCCCGCTCGCGGCCATCCAGCAGGCCATCGACGACGCGCTGACGAAGCCCCTCGCCGAGGCCTTCGCCCGGCAGATCGAACTCGAGCGGCTGCCCGGCTGCCTCCGCCGGACGATCCTGCGGTGGAACATGCGG
>JBJTPA010000106.1:0-18000 GCA_046074885.1 Planctomycetaceae bacterium | reverse complement strand
GCACGGCGAGGATCACGATCAGGGCGTAGACCGCCGCCTGCTCGTAGCTCCGCTTCATCTCCAGCGACGCCTCGTAGGCCTGCAGCGGGTTGCCGGTGGCCAGCGGATCGACGCCGCGGACGTCCTTCACGAACCGCTCGACGAGGCTCGGCGGCAGGTCGGCGAGCGCGGGCGGCTCGGGGTCTGACACGCCGCCGAGGGCGGGGAGCCGCGAGAGGAGGTCGCCGGCGGCCCGCTGCTGGAACGCGGCGACCGCGCGGTAGCACTCCTCCGGCGGCAACCGCCGCAGCGCTTCGCGGGTCCGCTCGAGGTGCCAGGCGGTCCGCAGCCCGCCGGGTCGCTTGGCCGCCTCGCCGTGGGCCCAGGCAAGCGTCTCGCCGAGCGCGTCGAGCCGTTCCACCGGGATCTCCGGCGGCCGCTCCGGCAGGCCCGCGAGGTTCCCGCGGATCCGCGCGATGAGCGGCTGCTTGAGCTCCTCGTCGGCGGGCAAAAGCGACGCGATCTCGTCCACCCGCTCGACCGTGGGCAGCGCGAGGAGCTTCTCCTTCCGCGCGATCAGCTCCTCCCGCGTGTCGGCGATCGACAGGGCGTACCACACGCTCTGGTCGCACTCCTCGAGCAGCTTCTTCTCGACGGCCACGCTCTCGAGCCCCTCGGCCTGCAGGTTGAGGAGGTTGTGGTCGTAGGCCAGCTCGGGCAGGCCGCCGGCGAGCGCGAGGGTGCCGGCGAGGCAGGCCATGCCGACGAACCGCGGGTGCCGCATCACGGGGGCGAGCCAGGCGTGCACCGGCACGGGCTCGGGGATCGAGCGGCCCAGCCGTCCGCGGTCCACGACGGCGATCACGGCCGGCAGCACGAGCAGTTCGGCCGCGCAGCAGAGCAGGATGCCGCCGCCGGCGATCATGCCCAGCTCGGCCACGCCCACGAAGCTCGTGAGCGCCGCGCAGAAGAAGGCGACCGACGTCGTGATCGCGCCGGTGAGGATGCCCGGGCCGACGGCGGCGCTCGTCTCCAGGAGCGCGGCCTCGCAGCCGGCGCCGCGGCGGCGGGCCTCGAGATAGCGGCCCACGTAGTAGGTGCCGTAGTCGATCCCGACGCCGATCATCGTCACCGTGAAGGTCACGCTGAGGATGTTGAGGTGGCCGACGCTCGCCGTCGCCCAGCCGAAGGCCCAGGCCATGCCGATCACGAGCACGCCGTTGGCCATGAGGGCGTGACGGAAGCCGCCGAAGCCGGCGATGATCACGATCGTCACCGCGAGCATGGAGATCACGCTGGCCCAGACCATCGACTGCTGGCTGGTCCGCATCTCGTCGTCCTCCATCACCGGCAGGCCGGTGAGGCCGACCGTGACGCCGGGATGCCGCCCCCCCGCGGCGGCGATGATCCGCCGCAGCTCGTCGGTGGCCTTCGACGCGCCGGCGAAGCCCCCCTCCTCCTTCACGAGCCGCAGGAGCACGAAGCCGAGCCGTCCCTCCTTGGCGAGGAGGTGCTGGCTGGAGAGGTCGCGGAGCGTGCCGAGCGACTCGGGCATCCCCGGCCAGGGCGAGACCCAGTCGCCCCGGCCCGGCGGCGCCTCGATCCCCGCGAGCAGCGCCTCGGCGTAGCGCTCGAGCGACGCGAGCGATGGCTCGCCGGCGGTGCCGGCCGCGCGGTCCGCGCCGGCCACCATCCGCGAGGCCATGCCGCCGACCATCGTGCCCACCCGCAGCTGCGACCAGCCGCCCGCGAGGATCGGCCGCGTCTGCTCGATGAACCGGTCGATCGCGGCGAGGTCGGCCGGCGAGAGGTAGTGGAGCCCCTTCGACCGGATCCGCGACAGGTCCACCTCGTGGAGCACCGAGCGAAATAGGTCCCCCTTCACCGCGACGGCTGCCGACAGCTCGTCGAGGACGGCGACCACGTCCTCCCGCGACCGTCCCTCGACGACGACGACCGCGTCGTCGTCCTCGCCGAACTCGCGGATGTAGTCGATCCAGAGCTTGTTGTAGTCGCTCTTCGGGTCGAGCAGATCGACGCGGCTGACCTTGTAGCCGAGGTGCCGCGCGGTGAGGAGGCCGGCGGCGCCGGCCGAGATCACCGCCGCGGCGATCACGACGAGCGGCAGCCGCAGGCAGAGCCGCGTCCAGGCCACGAGCGCGCGGCCGAGGAGGCCCGCGGGCTCGTGCGGAGGGACGGGGGCGGCGGACGCCGAGGGGTCGTGGATGTGGAGCATGGGCGGGTGCGTCGAGCGGGGCGGCCGGCCGCGGGGGGCGGGATGGTAGGGAACCTGCGTCGGCGGGCCAAGGCCGCGGTCGGGGCCGCCGCGGGAGCCCAGGCGGGCTGGGGAAGGCGGCGGTCCACCCCGCTTCGCGCGTTCCGGCGCGGCGCGGGAATCACTGCACCGGGCCGCCCGGCACGGCCGAAAACCCCTGCGGTTCTTGTGCCGGGGGGCAGGGGAATGGCTGGGCATACTTCACGTCTGCACGCTTCGCGTCTGGTGGCCGCGGTATTCGCGCTCTCGTCGGCCTTCGCGGCCGCCGCGCTGCCGGGCATGCCCGCCGACACGGGCACCTCGTCGCGGGAGGCCCGCCGCCAGGCCGAGGCCGCGCTGCCGCTCGACCGCATGGCGGCGGAGCCGCGGGCCCTCGTGGAGCGGCAGGTGCGGGGCACGTCGCTCTACCGGCGGCTGCCGGTCGCGACCGTGGCCTGCGAGCCCGAGTTCCTCGACTTCGTCCTCTCCCGGCCCGACACGCTCGTCGATCTCTGGCGGGTGCTCGGCATCAGCCGGCTCGCGCTCGATCCGGCCGGTGCCGGCCGGTGGCGGCTCTCCGACGGCTGGGGCACGGTCGGCGCGGTGCGGCTGGTGCACCACGAGCGGCGGGGCGCCGGCGGCTTGTTCGTGTTCCACGGCCGCGGCGGCTACACGGGCCCGCTCGCGCCGCGGGATCTTTCCGGCTCGTGCATCGTGCTCGTGCGGCACTGGCCGGTGGCGGCCGACGCCGACGGCTGCCCGCGGCAGGCCGTGCAGGTCGATGCCTTCCTCGACGTCGATGGCCTCGGCCTCGAGATCGTGACGCGGGCCCTGCAGCCGCTCGTCGTCCACTCGGCCGCCTCGAACCTCCAGGAGATCTCGCTCTTCGTCTCGCAGTTCGCCCGGGCCGCGGCCCGCAATCCCGCCGGCGTCGCGCGGCTCACGGAGCGGATGTCGCGGACCGGCATCGACGACCGCCGCGCGCTCGCGGCGCTCGCGGCGGGCGGTGGCGCCACCGGGGGCGCCGCGGACGACGCCGACCAGGTCCACGCGGAACTGGCGGCCCGCTGGCTGCCGGCCGACGAGATCGAGGCGGCCGGATCACACTGACGCGGATGGGCACGCCACCTCGAATCCGACCGCGCGGCCCACGACCACTGCCCGGCGCCGCGGCCGCGTGCTGCCTCCTCGTGTCGGTCGCACTCGCCGCCGACGTCCATGTCGCCGTCACGGGCGACGACGCGGCCGACGGCTCGGCCGCCGCGCCCGTGGCGTCGCTGCGGCGGGCACTCGACCTGGTCCGCGACCTCCGCGCGGCCGATCCCGACCGTGACACGGCCATCGTCGTCGAGGTCGCCGCCGGCAGGCACGAACTGGCCGACACGCTTGTGATCCTGCCGCAGGACTCGGGCACCGAGCGGTCGCCGACCGTCATCCGTGCGGCGGCAGGCGCGCGGCCCGTCGTGAGCGGCGGCCGCGTCGTCTCCGGGTGGCGCGAGCACGTGGTCGATGGCCGGCCGCGCTGGATCGTCGATCTGCCCGACGTCGAGCGCGGCACATGGCGGTTCGCGCAGCTCTTCGTCAACGACCAGCGGCGTTTCCGGCCGGTGCTCCCGGCCGGCGGCTGGCACACGATCGCCGGCAAGGCCGATCCGACGCCCGCGAACGCGGGCAGGGGTCACGACCGGTTCGTGTTCTCGGGCGACGACCTGCGGCCGGAGTGGGCCGGCGCCGACGTCGAGGTGGTCGCGGTGCATCGCTGGACGATGACCCGGCTGCCGATCGCGGCGCTCGAACCGAACCCGGCCGACCCCGCCACGCGCATCGTCACCTTCGCCGGCCGCACGCGGGCCCTCACCGACTGGTGCGCGTTCCCGAAGGGCAACCGGTTCCTCGTGGAGAACGTCCGCGAGGCGCTCGGCGAGCCGGGCTCGTGGCACCTCGACCGTGCGGCCGGCACGCTCGCCTACTGCCCGCGCGACGGCGAGACGCCGGCCACGACGACCGTCGTGGCGCCGCGGCTCGACCGCCTCGTGGAATTGCGCGGCGATGCGGCCCGGGATCGGTTGGTGACCCACGTGCGCTTCGAGGGCCTGACATTCGCCCACGGCAACTGGACGCTGCCCGACGGCGGCCAGAGCTTTCCGCAGGCGGAGGTGAACGTCGGCGGCGCGATCGCCGCCACCGCCGCCCGTGACGTGGCCTTCGCCGGCTGCGCCGTGCGGCACGTGGGCCGCTACGCGTTCGAGTTCGGCGCCGGCTGCCGCGACTGCGCCCTCGAGCGGTGCGAACTCATCGACCTCGGCGGCGGCGGCGTGCTCATCGGCACGGCCGGGGGGCCGCAGTCGTGGGGCACGCCCGGCGTCGTCGCCGGCCCCGAGGGAGAGGTCCGCGGGATCGACGTCCGCGACTGCACGATCGCGCACGGCGGCCGGATCCACTCCGCGGCCGTCGGCGTCTGGATCGGCCACGCCTCGGGCTGCACGGTCGAGCACTGCGACATCCACGACCTCACCTACACCGGCGTGTCGGTCGGCTGGGTGTGGGGCTACGGCGAGAGCCGCGCGCACCACAACCGCATCCTCAAGAACCGCATCCACCACCTCGGCCACGATGTGCTCTCCGACATGGGGGGCGTCTACACGCTCGGTGTCTCGCCCGGCACGGTCGTCGAGGGCAACGTGATCCACGACGTGGCGAGCCACGACTACGGCGGCTGGGGCCTGTACACCGACGAGGGCTCGACCGGGATCGTGATGCGGAAAAACCTCGTCTTCCGCACCACCTCCGGCGGCTTCCACCAGCACTACGGCCGCGACAACCTCGTCGAGAACAACGTCCTCGCCACAGCGCGCGACTGGCAGCTCCAGCGCACCAGGGTGGAGGACCACGTGAGCTTCCGCTTCGAGCGAAACGTCGTGTGGTGGGATTCCGACGCGCCGCTCGTGCGTGGCGACTGGACGAAGGGCGTCGTCACGCGGGGCAACTGCTACTGGCGCTGCGGCCGGCCGGTGACGTTTCCCGACGGCGGCGATCTCGCAGCGCGGCAGGCGGCGGGCCAGGATGCCGACTCGATCGTGGCCGACCCGGGGTTCGCCGATCCCGCGGCGGGCGACTTCACGCTCGCGGCCGACTCGCCCGTGCGGGCCCTCGGCGTCGAGCCGCTCGACCCGGGGGCCGCGGGCCGGCGCACGCCGCGCTCGCTCACCGCCGGCCTGCCCGATGTGCCCACGATCTGGATCCGCTCCGAGCCGTGAGCCCGCGGCGCGAGGCCGCCGCTCACTGCGTGCGGTCGGCCGCCGCCGGGGGCGTCGCCGCGAGCCGCGTGCGGGCTTCGGCCGCCACGACGTAGGGCCGCTTGTACTCGGGCATGAAGCCCTTCGCGCCGCGGACGGTCACCTGCTGGCCCACGAGCGGCGCGAGGTTCACGCCGGCCTGCGGCGTCACGAACACGAGCACGTTGTTCTGGTCGTCCACGAGCGCCCACCGCGGCGCCTCGGGCCGCCGCGAGATCACCGTCGCGAGGCGTCCGGTGGTCTCGGCCTGATCGGGCGGCGTCCACGTCGGCTGGCCCCCCGCCGGGGCGCCGCCCGGCAGGACGCCCGGCCGGATCGGCCGCGAGCCGAGGGCCGCGAGGCTCGACCACATCCCGCCGATCCGCACCGGATCGCCGGCCGCCGGCCCACCCTGCGCGAGCGCCTGCTGGCCGGCCTGGATCGACTCGAACCGCGCGAGCCGGGCGTCGATCGCCTGCGCCCGCGTCCGCTCGGCCGGCGAAACGGCCCGCGTGGCCGCGAGCCGGAGCCGCTCACGGAGCGGCGCGAGGTTCCAGTCGGCGGTCTGGCCCGTGACGGCCAGCGAGAGCGCGAGGTCGATGTCGGCGAGCTCGTCGGCGGGCACGGCCGCCGCGCCGGCGCCGACCGCCGCGGGCGCCGCGGCGGGAGGCGGATCGAAGACGTTCGTGCCGCGCGGCAGCCAGCCCGAAACGAGCCGCGTGAAGGCGTTTCCGGTGGGCAGGAGCCCGGGTGCCGTGCCGCCACCGGCCGGTGCCGTCACGTCCACCTCGGCGATCGCCCGCGACACCGCCGTGCCCGCGTCGCGGATCGCGGCGACCGCCTCGCCGGCGGCGGCGAGCCCGCCGGCCGGCGGCGGCTCGACCTCGACGGCGAGACCCTCGGGCAGGGCGAGGTCCTCGCCCGGCACCCAGCGGAACTCGCCCGCGGGCGGCGCGATGCGGACCCACGTGCCGGCGTGGCGGCCGCAGGCGACGACGACCTCCTCGATCACCCGCACCCGTTCCCCGGCCTCGAGCGCCACCTGCGTCACGTGCCGCAGGTCGTTGAGCTGCGATCCGACCCGCGCCACGGCGCCGTCGGTGACGACCACGCCGACGTAGCCTCCGCGGCGGCCAGCCTCCGCGGCCCGCGCGGCTCCATCCTCGGGCTCCACGTCGGCGGCCCGCAGCCAGCTGTAGCTGCCCGCAACCGGCCGCACCGCGCACCAGCCCGACTCGTCGATCGACCACACCTCCACCTCGGCGCCGCGAACGAGCCGCTCGGTGGGATAGAAGTCCTCGCCCGGGCCGGCGCGAAGGTAGGCGTGTCCGCCGGCAAGACCCACGGTCACCGGCAGGGCCGGCGACTGCTGCGACGCGGCGGCGGCCGCGCACGCGGAGACGAGCAGTAGCGAGACCGTCATCGCTCGCGCGATCGTGATCGTCATGGTCGGCGGATCCGTCCGTGGATGCGTGCCGAGCCGGCCGCCGCCGACCACCGGCCGGCGACGACCTGCAAAAAAGCGTGTAGACGAGGCTTGGGCGTCCTCGTCTACGCGCTCCGTCCGGGCCGCCGAGGCAGTCCTTCCGATGCCCTTGTAGACCAGCCGGCCGGGCCGCTCAAGCCGCGAATTCCGGGGATGGCCGGACCAGGGACGACCCTGGTTTTTCCCGCTCGAAAGCATTGCCGCCGCCGAGGGAATCCGCCCCGGCGGGGCGAACCGGGCAGGCTGCGTTGCGCCAGCACCGGCGTGCCAGCACCACCACCGCGAGGGGGCCGCCTCACCAGCGGTCCACGGGCCGGTCGAGCACCTCGCGGACGAGCAGCATCTGCCGCAGCGTGGCGGGATTGCGCAGCAGCGCCGCGATGTCGGCCACCGGCACGGCGCGGGCCGCGGTGGCGTCGGCATCCGCGGTCCGGCCGACGCCCGGCTCGAGGTGCCGCATCTCGTGCGCGAACGCGTCGCCCACGTGGCGGGCGACGTCGCCGCCATGGCCGCCGAGCGAGCCGAGGGCCGGCGGCGGCGCCGCGGCCGGTGTCACCGACGGCCGCGCTCCGCGCGTCTCGCGCACGGGCTGCCGCGGGGGTCGCGCCGGCGGCGCCCCGGGCAGCGGTGGCGGCGTGGCGGCGCGCGGCGAGGGCACCGGGCCGCGCGGCCGCTGCCCCGCCGGGCGACGGGCGGCAGGATCCTTCTCGGCCGACGCCCTGCGGAGAAACTCCTCGACCTGCCTCGTGATCTCGCGCTGCCGCTCGTCGTCGGCCGCCGGCCGCGCGACCGGCCGCACCACCACCGGTCCCTGCGGCCGCCCCTGGTTCGCGGCCTTGAACAGGTTGCGGATCTGCGACACGACCCAGAAGAGCAGGAACAAGAACGGCAGCAGCGCCTCGAGCCATTCGCCGGCGGCGAGGGGAAGCGGGGCTGCCACGTGGAACCTCCCGTCAGTGGGCCGGGGCCGCGACGGCCGCGGGCGCGCCGCCCGCGATCGACCGCCGCATGTCGGTGTCGGCCTGGAGGTTCCGCAGCTTGTAGTAGTCGAAGATGCCGAGCTGGCCGGTGGCGAGCGAGTCGGCCACCGCCTTGGGCACCTCGGCCTCGGACTCGACGAGCCCGGCCCGGCTCTCCTCGATGCTCGCGATCATCTCCTGCTCGCGGGCCACGGCCATCGCCCGGCGGCCCTCGGCGTTGGCCCGCGCCACGCGGGTGTCGGCCTCGGCCTGGTCGGCCTGGAGGCGGGCGCCGATGTTGGCCCCCACGTCGATGTCGGCGATGTCGATCGAGACGATCTCGAAGGCCGTGTTGGCGTCGAGCCGGCGGGCCAGCACCGTCTTCGAGATCACGTCGGGGTTCTCGAGCACGTCGGCGTGCCGCTCCGCCGAGCCGATCGCCGACACGATGCCCTCGCCCACGCGGGCGATGATCGTCTCCTCGGTGGCGCCGCCGATGAGCTGGTTGAGGTTGGTCCGCACCGTCACGCGGGCCTTCACCTTGAGCTGGATGCCGTTCTTGGCCACGGCGTCGAGCGACTCGCGGCCGCTGTTCCTGCCGGGACAGTCGATCACCTTCGGGTAGACGCTCGTCTGCACCGCCTCGCGGACGTCGCGGCCCGCGAGGTCGATGGCGGTCGCGAGCTTGAAGTCGAGCTCCTTCATCTTCGCATTGTTGGCGGCGATGAGCGCCTGCACGACCAGCGGCACGCGGCCGCAGGCGAGGTAGTGGGCCTCGAGGGCCTGGCGGGTGACGCCGCTGGAGTCGCCGAGCCCCGCCTGCACGGCCATGATCTTGCTGCGGACGATCACGGTGGGGTTCACCTTCTTGAAGCTCATCGCCACGAGGTCGAACAGGCCGATGCCGGCGTTCGACGCGTAGGACTGCACCCACAGCCGCAGGTAGCGGGCGAGCAGCGCGAACACGGCCAGGAGCAGGAACAGCCCCACGCCCAGCAGGATCAAGGTCGGCATGCGATGCGCTCCGGTGGCGGCCGGCGGCACGCGCCGGCCCGAACCCCCCAACAGTGGTTCGGCGCCGGCCGCCGGTCAAGCCGCGGGCGGCTCCAGGTCCTCGAAATCGAAGTCCTCGAGCGTCCGGGACCGGGCGTCGGCGGCGGCCCGGTCCGCTTGGTCCGGCTGTGCGTGTCGTGACGGCCCCGGCTCCCCGGCCACCGGCCGGACCACGACCGCGGCGGTGTCGAGGCCCACGACCTCGACGGCCGCGCCGGCGGCGATCGGGCCCGTCTCGCTCACCGCCTCGCAGGCCATGCCGTCGATCTCGACGGTGCCCCACGGCACGAGCTCGCCGGCCGCGCGGCCGCGGCGGCCGACGAGCGCCTCGAGCCGACGGCGGCGGGCCGCGCCGGGCCGCACCTCGTCGGCGGCCGGCGGCGGCGGCAGCACGCGGCGGCCCAGCGGCGTCTCGGGAAACAGGCGGAACGCGACCGCGAGCACCGTCGGCACGGCGAGGAACGCCACGCCGAGCACCGCCATCCCGAACGCGGCACCCTGCTCGACGAATGACGTCACGATCGCCGCGCCGATGGCGAGCACGCTCAGGAATCCGAGCACGCCCCCCGAGGGGACGAACACCTCGAGGACCATCACGGCCAGGCCCACGAGGAACAGCGCGACGATCCACACGAGCATCGTCATCCGCGGACCTGCCGCACGTACACGCGGCCACCGCGGACCTCCACGACCCGCACGGCCGTGCCCGGCTCGACGAGCGCGCCCTCGGTCGTGACGTCGCGGACCGCACCGGCCACGAGGGCCTTGCCACAGGGCGCCAGCCGCGTGGTGGTCATCCCCTCGATGCCGACCAAGTCGGCGAGCGCGTCGTCGTCGAACGCCGGCTCCTCGGGGGGCGGCTCGAGGAGCACGTGCCGCAGCACGGGCGTGCTCGGCAGCCAGCGCCGCAGGGCCGCGCCGAGGGCCGCCACCCCCACGACCGCCCCGAGGATGCCCAAGAGCGACCACTGCATCTGCCGGATCTGCCAGTCGTTCGTCGGCAGCACGAACGACTGGCTCGCGAGCACGATCGACGCGATCACGAGCAGGCCGCCGCCGAGCCCGAGCACGCCGAAGCCCGGCAGCACGAGGATCTCCGCCGCCACGCAGACGATCCCCGCGAGGAACAGCATCACCTCGAGCCAGCCGCTCGTGCCGTGGAGGTACTGGCTCCAGAAGTAGACGATGAACGCCACCATCGCCACGAAGCCGCCGAACCCGAAGCCGGGGGTCTTGAGCTCGATGTAGAGGCCCGCGCCCCCGATGAGCAGCAGGAGCCACGCGAGGCTCGGGCTGGCGAGCGCCGCGAGCAGTTCCTCCGCCCAGCCCGGCTGCGGCAGGGCGACGGCCGCGTCGATGCCGTAGGCCGCGCGCAGCCCCGCGAGACCGTCGACGACGTGGGCCGCGAGCCCCACCTCCTCGGCCCGCCGCGCGTCGAGCCGCAGCGGCGCCGCGCCGAGCGGGGCCCCGAGCTCCCAGGCGTCGCGGTCGGCGCGGGCCGCGAGCTCCTCCGGCGCGAGGAATTCCACGCGGCCGGTCGACCGCTGCACGGCCCGCTGCACCGCGATCCCGGGCAGCGCGAGCGCCAGCGGCAGCGACCACGACCGCTCCCGCGGCCGGGCCACGCCCGCCTTCCATGCCGCGGCCACGCTCTCGGCCTGCCGGTCGGCGAGCGAGGCCGCCCCCTCGCCGCCGAGCATCGCGGCCGGCTCCATCACGATCTCGTCGCAGGCCGCGGCCACGAGCGCGGCGTCGCCGCGGGCCTCGCGGGGAATCCAGGCGACCGTCCGCACGCGGCCCGGGTCGAGGCCCGCCAGCCAGGTCGCGAGCACGAGGCTCTGCTCGGGCGCGCCGCCGGCCGAGTCGATCCGCAGCACGATCAGGTTCGCGCCGTCGGCGACGGCCCGGTCGAGCCGCGACCGCACGCGGCCCACGGCCTCCGCGGTGATCCCGCCGTCGAGCGCCGCGAGCGCCGGCCGCCAGCCGCCGTCCCGCGAGGGGTCGGCCGCGAGGGCCGCGGGGTCGAGGTCGAGGCCGCGGGCGAGGTCCGCCGCGGAGCCGGCGAGCAGCCGCACGAACCCGAACTCGCGGCCGCGGCGACCCGTGATCTCGAGCGGCGCGGGCTCCAGCTCCTCGACGCCGATCACGGCGGTGGACTCACGGAGCCGCGGCACCTCGGCGGGCGCGACGAACCGCTCCCCCGCCTCCGTCGCGACGCGGGCCACGCGGGCCGCCGGGTCGACGAGCGCCACGGCCACCGCCGGCGGCACGGTGCGGCGCCGGGCGGCGATCTGGGCGTAGGCCGCCCGCATCGCGTCGTCGATCGCCGGCTCGGCGACGCCCGCGGGCCCGAGCACCGCGTCGGCCGGCATCACGATCTCCTCGCAGGCGAGCGCCACGAGCACGGCGTGGCCCGTCGCGCCGGCGGGCAGGAAGGCCACGGTCTTCACGCCCGCGAGCCGCTCGCCGGCGAGGAACCTCGCGAGTTCGAGCGACCGGCCGAAGTCGCTCTCCGCCACCGGGTCGTCGCCCGCGGCGGTGAACTCGAGTACGATCACGCCCCGGCGGGCCGGGTCGGCCTTGAGGCGGTCGAGCTGGCGGAGCACCGCCGCCTCGACCTGCGTGTCGCGGGTGCCGGTGATCGGCAGGCGGACCGGCACGAGCACGGCCGCCACGTCGGCCGCGACGGCCGTGCCGCACGCGATGGCCGCGGCGAGGACCCCGGCCCACGGCCGCCGGCACGACGCGGAGGCCTCCGCATCGCGCCGCATGGCGTGGCTCCGAACATCGGTGGTGGGGAAATTCATCGCTCCCTCTCCCTCTGGGAGAGGGCCGGGGTGAGGGTGCTGTGGTCACCAGCCGCAGGATCCGGGCACCCTCACCCGGCCTGCGGCCGGCCTCTCCCCAAGGGAGAGGCAAAGAAGAACCCGCTTGGAAAATCTTACGACTCTCCCCCCGCGAGTCAAAAACCGGCGGCCGCATCCTTCTATACTGCCGCACCACCTCCGCGAGCCCTCCATGAGCACCATCCCCGCGTCTCCGCTCCTCCGCGAACTCATCGACCTGATCTCCGCCCGCGCGCTCAAGCGCGGCACGTTCCGTCTCGCCTCGGGCCGCGAGGCGAGCTTCTACCTCGACGCCAAGCAGGTCGTGCTCGAGGCACGCGGCTCCATGCTCGTGGGCCGGGCGATCCTCGAGCGGCTCAAGTCCCTCGGCCCCCTGCCCGACGCCGTCGGCGGCATGTCGATCGGCGCCGACCCGATCACGAGCGCCGTCGTCACGATGGCCGGAGTCGAGGGGCTCCCGCTGAAGGGCTTCCTCGTCCGCAAGGAGCCGAAGGACCACGGCACGAAGAAGTACGTCGAGGGGCCCGTCGAGCCGGGCCAGCGGGTGGTGATCGTCGAGGACGTCGTCACCACGGCCGGCTCGTCGCTCGTGGCGATCGACCGCGCGCGGGACTTCGGCCTCGTCGTGGAGCGGGTCGTCGTCGTCATCGACCGGCTCGCCGGCGGCCGCGAGGCGCTCGCCGCGCGCGGCATCCCGCTCGAGCCGCTCGTGACGATCCGCGATCTCGGCATCGAGCCCGACGCCTGACCGTCCGGCATGCGGTCCACCGCCGGCGCCACCGCCATGACCGCCCCTACATCGATCCACCACGTCGCGGTCGGTGACACGCGGCTCGCGGTCCACACGGCCGGCAGCGGCCTGCCGCTCCTGCTGCTCCACGGCTTCCCGCTCGACCACGCGATGTGGTCCGGTCAGGAGCCCCTCGCCGACCACGTGCGGCTCGTCGTGCCGGACCAGCGCGGCTTTGGCGCGAGCACGGGCCCCGGGCCGGCGAGCATCGAGCAGCTCGCCGACGACGCCGCGGCCCTGCTCGATGCGCTCCACTGCGGCCCCGCGGTGGCCTGCGGCCTGTCGATGGGGGGCTACGTCGCGCAGCACCTCGCCGTCCGCCATCCCGGCCGCGTGGCGGCGGTCGTGCTCGCCGACACGAGGCTCGAGGCCGACACGCCGGAGGCCCGCGCCGCGCGGGTCGACCTCGCCGCGAAGGTGGGGCGGCTGGGCCAGCGGATCGTGGCCGACGCGATGGTGCCGCGGCTGCTCGCCGCGTCGGCCGAGGCCCGCGCCGCGGCCGGGCGGGCGGAACGCGAAGCCGCCCTCCACGCGGCGATCCTCCGGCAGCCCGTGGCGACCATTCAGGCCGCGCTCGCCGCGCTCGGCGCGCGGCCCGACATGACGGCCGCGATGAGCAGGGTCCGCGTGCCCACGCTCCTCGTCGTGGGCGCGGAGGACGCGATCACGCCGCCGGCCTGCATGGAGGCGGCGCTGGAGGCCATGCCCCACGCGCGGCTCTTCGTCGTGCCCGGGGCCGGCCACATGGCGCCGCTCGAGGCGGCCGCCGCGTTCAACCGGGCGGTGCTGGAATTTCTGGCAGAGGCGCAGGTCGGTCCGGCCTGACGGCCCCTGGCGCGTCGCGCGGCGGGCCCTCGCGCGGTGGCCGCTCCCGCTGTGGCGCGTCGCGCGGAGGACCCTCGCGCGGCTCCCCGGTTTCGCCGCGCGGCGGCTGGGGCCGGCGGAAGCGTCCGTCGGGCCCGCCGGGCGGCCGGCGACCCGGCGGGCGGTCGGGGGGCGGACGATCCGGCTGGCCCGGCCGGCCGCGGCCCTCGGCGCGGGACGCGTACCAGTCGATCCACTCGAGCCGCTTGTCGGTGTTCGAGGCGATGATGTCGTCTCGGTCCTCGGGCCGGCTCGAGGCCAGCCACCGGTGCCAGTCGCGGGCGGCGGTCCGCAGCTCATCGCGGGCGGGATCGACCAGCGCCTCGGCCACGGCGGCGAGCGTTTTCCGCTCCGCGCCCGAGAGCGCGGTGAACTCGCGGAGCGACCGCTCGAGTTCCGCCCGTTCCTCGACCGCGAGGCCCGCGACGAATTCCTTCCGCGCCGCATCGTCGGCCCGCGCGAGCCGCTCGAGCGACTCGAGCTTGGCGTTGAACCCCGTGGCGGCCTGCCGCGCCGCCTCCGGCCCCTGCCGGAGCACGAGCAGGAGCGGCGGCCCGCCGCGGCCCACCGCCGCCTCGAGGAACGTGACCGAGCCCGCCTCCCGCAGGAGGTCGAGGTGGCGCACGACGGCAAGGTGCTCGAGGAGCCTGCGGTCGGGATCCGGCGCGGTCACGCGGCCGGCCATCACCCCGGCCACGAGCGCCGCGACGACCGCCGCGGCGGGCGCAAGCCACGCCCGCGCCCCGGGCCGGCCCTTCCGCCCCGCGGCGTCGACCGCCACGGCGGCCATCTCGATCGTCGTCGCCGTGAGCGCGGGCGACGCCGCGCCCCGCGGCAGCTCGTCGAGCATGAGCCACACGTCGGACAGCGCGCCGGCCGGGGTGGCGTCGGCCGCCGCCTCATCCGCGGCGCGATCGGGAGTCGACCCGCTCATGGCCGCTCCCCGTCGACGTAGCCGGCGAGCGCGGCCTTGAGCTGGTCACGGGCCCGGAAGAGGAGCGACTTCACGGCCGGCACCGTGAGCTGCATGGCTGAGGCGATCTCCTCGTAGGAGCAGTGCTCGAACTTGGCGAGCAAGAGGGCCATCCGCTGCCGCTCGCCGAGCGTGGCGATGGCCTCCTGCACGACGGACCGCAGCTCGCCGCGGACGGCCTGCCGCGCGGGCATCAGGCCGCTGGCGGCGACGGCGAGTTGGTCGAGCCCGATGGCGCTCGACGACGCGGCCGCGCTGGCCGGCACGCCCTTCTCCCGGCGGCGGTACGACCGCTGGGCGAGGTCGCTGGCGACGTTGTTGGCGATGGTGTGGATCCACGTCGTGAACTTCGCCGTGGGCTCGTAGCGCTCCCGCGCGCGATACACCCTCAGGAACACCTCCTGCGCGAGGTCCTCGGCGGTGGCGTGGTCGCCCGTGTGGTTGAGGAACAGCGTGACGAGCCGGTCCTGCCACATCTCCACGAGCCGCTCGAACGCCCCCGCATCCCCCTCGCGCACGCGCATCATGAGCGCCGTCGATGGATCGCTTGTGGGATGTGACCCAACAGGGTTCAGCGCCACGCTGGAGGTCACGCTTCGCCTCCCGGGCTCGAGCGGTTCGCCGCCGCGGCGAGCCGTCGAGCCGCCGCCGCCCCGCGGCGGCCACGGTCGCCCGGAGGTGCGACCGCCCGCCCGTCCGGGCACACCTTGGCTGTGCCCGCGACGGGCAAGGCCTGCCGGGGCCATGGATGGCCCGGCAGGCCTGAAGCTGGAGCGGAGGAGGATCGAACTCCCAACCTCGGCATTGCGAACGCCGCGCTCTCCCAGTTGAGCTACCGCCCCGGACGGATCCGGCCGCGAACGGCCGAAACCCGCAGGTTTTTCGATGGTACGGCACCGGGAAGGGGCTGTCCAGCACGTCGCCGCCGCGTTGCCCCGGGAGCGCTACAATCGAGCCGTCGCCCCCGCCGGTGCCACGTCGGTCCCGCATCACGCGCCGCATCCGCCCCATGCATGCTCCCCCGATCGTCGTCCGCGGAGCGCGGGAGCACAACCTCCGCGACGTCACGGTGGGCCTGCCGAGGGGCCGGCTCGTCTGCCTGTCGGGCGTGAGCGGATCCGGCAAGTCGAGCCTCGCCTTCGACACGCTCTACGCCGAGGGGCAGCGGCGCTACGTCGAGAGCCTCTCCACGTTCGCCCGCCAGTTCCTCGGGCAGCTGCCGCGGCCCGACGTGGACAGTGTCACGGGGCTCTCGCCGTCGATCTCGATCGCGCAGAAGTCGGCCGGCACGAACCCGCGGTCCACCGTGGCGACGATGACGGAGATCCACGACTTCCTGCGCGTGCTCTTCGCCCGCGTGGGCACCGCCCACTGCCCACAGTGCGACGCGGTGCTCGAGGCCCAGCCCCGCGACCAGATCGTGGAGCGGATCCTGTCCGCCCGCGCCGGTCGCCGCGTGCTGATTCTGGCGCCGCTCGTGCGCGACGCGAAGGGGGAACACCGCGACCTGTTCGCTGACCTCGTCCGCCAGGGGTTCACGCGGGCCCGCGTCGACGGCACGGTCTGCCGCGTGGAGGAGCCGCCCGCGCTCGCGAAGCTGCTCAAGCACACGATCGACGTGGTCGTGGACCGCCTGGTGCCCTCGGCCGACACCAGGAGCCGGCTGGCCGAGGCCGTGGAACTCGCCCTCCGCACCGGCGGCGGCCGGGTGATCGTGGCGGAGGAAAACAGGGACGGGAGCGGTTTTTCAGCCGGTGAGGGGGTCACGGCCTCGGCCGGGAAAGCCGGTCGAGGTGCTCAGGAAAAACCGCACCCGTCCCCCGTTTCCGACCTCGTCCTCTCCAGCCGCTACGCCTGCGCAGCCTGCGGCACGAGTTACGACACGCCGGAGCCGCAGCTCTTCAGCTTCAACAGCCCGCAAGGGGCCTGCCCGGCGTGCGACGGCCTCGGCGACATCTACGGCATCGACCCCGTGAAACTGGTCGTCGCCCCGGAGAAGTCGCTGCGCAAGGGTGCGCTGGCGATCGTCGGCGGCTACCGCGACATGCCGCGGTGGATGCGGCGGCTCTGCAACGGCGTGGCCGCACATGCCGAGGCGCGGAAGAAGCTCGCCCCCAACACGCTCCTCGACACGCCGTGGCAGGATCTCACGCCGCAGCAGCGGAAGATCTGGCTCGACGGCACGGGCCTCGAGGAGATCAATCTCTCCTGGAAGCGGGGGCGGGCGGAACGCGGTGCGAAGACGAAGTTCGAGGGGCTGCTCGCGCTCCTCGCCAACCGCTGGCGCAACGCCAAGAGCGGCATCATCCGCCGCATGATCGAGAAGTACATGAGCGTGACGCCCTGCCACGTCTGCCACGGCGCGCGGCTCTCGCCGCAGGCCCGCGCCGTGCGGATCACGTCAACCTCGTGGGGCCGATGTTCCACCCAGGAAGCCCGGAGCGCAGGCGACGGGAAACCGCGTCCGTCCCGCGGGTCCGGGGCCCACGCCACGCGACGCCCACACACCGAACTTTCCCTCGACGCCCTCTGCGGCCTCCCCATCGCCGACGCCCGGGCGTTCCTCGCGGACCTCGCCCTCGACGGCACCCAGGCCGTGATCGCGGCCGAGCTCCTCAAGGAGATCCGCGGCCGGCTCGCGTTCCTCGACGAGGTCGGCCTCGGCTACCTGGCCCTCGACCGCAAGGCCCCCACGCTCTCGGGCGGCGAGAGCCAGCGCATCCGCCTGGCCGCGCAGATCGGCTCGGGCCTCTCGGGCGTGCTCTACGTGCTCGACGAGCCGTCGATCGGCCTGCACCCCAGAGACAACGTCAAACTCCTCGGTGCCCTCGAGCAGCTGCGCGACAAGGGCAACACCGTCGTCGTGGTGGAGCACGACGAGGACACGATCCGTGCGGCCGACTGGGTGGTCGACTTCGGGCCGGGCCCGGGGAAGCGGGGCGGCGAGGTCGTGGCGGCCGGCACGCCCGCCGACGTGGCGGCGAGCGACCGCAGCGTGACGGGAGCGTTCCTCTCGGGCCGTGACTCGATCCCGTTGCCTGCGACCCGCCGGAAGCCGACCGGAAAGTCCCTCCTGCTCGAGGGCGTGCGGCACAACAACCTCAAGGGCGTGGACGTCGAGATCCCGCTGGGCCTCTTCGTCTGCGTCACCGGCGTCAGCGGCAGCGGCAAGAGCTCGCTCGTGGGCGACGTCCTCGAGCCCGAGTTGCGCCGGCGGCTGGGAAGCGAGGCCGCGGTGCCCGGTGCGTTCGACGCGATCAAGGGGGCCGAGCAGCTCGACAAGGTGATCGTCATCGACCAGTCGCCGATCGGCCGCACGCCGCGGTCGAACCCCGCCACCTACGTGAAGGTCTGGGACGACATCCGGGACCTGTTCACGATGCTCCCCGAGGCCAAGAAGCGCGGCTGGAAGGCGGGCCGCTTCAGCTTCAACGTGGCCGGTGGCCGCTGCGAGGCCTGCGAGGGCAACGGCTCGGTCCGGCTCGACATGGATTTCCTGGCCGACGTCTGGGTGACGTGCG
>JBJTPA010000105.1:0-4293 GCA_046074885.1 Planctomycetaceae bacterium | reverse complement strand
GCCATTTTGGACCGCCGCGACACGGTCCCCGCGCCGCCGTTTTCGACCGCCGTCAACACTCGCCTGTGTGCATCGGGGTTTCGTAACTCCCGGAGCTTGGCCAGAAACACCTCGGTCTGATCGCGGCGTTGAAATACCGGCTCGAATCGGCCCCAGTTTGTCAGAATGATGTCCTGAAGATCGGATAGATCCGAAAAGTACAAGAGACGGTCTTCAGGAACGCCCGCTCTGCGATTGTTTTGTTCGCGGTCGCGTGCAGCCTTCCACTTTGCGACCTTCTGGGCACTGACTCCTAAATCGGGAAAATAGTATTGACCGTAGGAATCACGACCGACGCGATCAACAACTAAACGCAACGATTGCTCGACTGCGGCTAGGTCGTCTGTGTAATCATTCATGGCTAAGGCCCTAGCGTACCGCAAGAGCTTATGGAGCCTAACGCTGCCTTCAGCAGAGCAAACAGACTATCAACACCGCAGAACGCTATCGCGAGTCTGCTGCGAGGCTTTGTGCCGCACTTCCGATTCAGACCGTGAACGAGCGGGAACTCGACCACCACCTAAAGCGCAGCGAGCTCCTTCTTTAGATGCTCGTTCGCGGTCGGTTGCGGGCACCGGCCTTCGCGGAGTTCCTCAAGGGCGTTGTTGATCAGGTAGGCAGTATCCAGATCCTCCACTACTTCGGGCCGCACGATGTTGTTCTGGGTGAGCCAGAAGCTCACCGCACACCACGCCCACAAGAGAACAGTATCCGTCAAGTGGCACTCGGGTGGCGGGAACCGCCCAGGCCCGCGCACGCCTGTCACAAGCTGATGCACGTACTGCGGGGTTTTGCCAATCTTCCTGGCAATTTCAGACAAGGTGACAAGGTTGCACTCGTCGATCCGCTCGACATCAGCCCCAATGTTCGCTCGCCGGACATCGCGGATAGCGGACAGCACAGCGTCCTTGTAGGACGTGGCCACCCGAGAGAACTCAAGCCAGACCCGTCCATAGATCACGCTTGGGGTGGCGTCGCTGCAACCACCGGCAAAAAGCGCCTCGGCCTGGTCGTCCGTCAGCTCAGTGACCCCGGAGAGGATCAGCGAAAAATCGTATTCCCGCTCGCGCATTGGCTTCTCACTCATGACACAACCCCCTTTTCGCAACTCTCCTGGTGTGGGCAGCCGTCCACCCGTTTCTGAATGTGGCGGGCGTGCGCCTGCGGGCTCCGTGGGGTTGAGTGGACAAAAACGATGCACCCCTCTCTTGTGGCCTGGGGACAAAGCATCCGTCCCCATACATGGGCATGACCGCCGGCTGCCTTTTCGACGCGCCAACCCCGCCGTTCAGCCGCCGAGAGTGCCGATTCAACGTGCGGATCGGTGTGTCGCGGTCGACTCGCCATACAAGAAATCTAGGCGTCTGCTTGAAAGGTGTCAAGCACTGCCTTTTAGTCCATCGGGCAGGATCTCTGCCCGGCTTGAGTCGTTGGTTTTGGATGGGCAGCTTTGGATTTGAGGATTCCTCAAATCGGCAGCTTTTTTCGCCCTCTGGGCGGTGAAGCTGGTAGTGCTGGCGAAATCGGATGTGCTCCCCGAAGTCGTTGGCCGGCAACGACTAACGGTTGATTTCGTGGTTTCTTCGGGAACGGCGAAATCGTCCCGCCTCAAATTTCTAATCCCAAGGTCGTAGGTTCGAGTCCTACCGGGCGTACTGGGAAAAACTGATCCGAGGCGGCGCCGGGCCGCCGCGATACGACTTTCGGCTTGCACCCGACGGGCCCCGCGGGCGACACTGACGGGTCATTCTGGACCGCTCCCGGGGTTCTGCACCGACGATCATGGGCCCGACCGACGTCTCGGATCCGCGGTACTACCACAAGGTCGTCGATTGCCAGTGGGCCTGCCCCGCCCACACGAACGTGCCGGCCTACATCCGGCTCATCGCGCAGGGCCGCTACACCGAGTCCTACCTGCTGAACCGGCAGTCGAACGTCTTCCCCGGGGTGCTCGGCCGCACCTGCGACCGGCCCTGCGAGCCCGCCTGCCGGCGCGGCCGCGTGGACGAGAAGCCGGTGGCCATCTGCCGGCTCAAGCGGGTGGCCGCCGACCTCCGCGACGAGATCCGGCCGTTCCTGCCCAAGGCACCCGAGGAGAGGAACGGCAAGCGGGTCGCGCTCGTGGGTGCCGGACCCGCGTCGCTCACCGTGGCCAACGACCTTCTGCCGCTGGGCTACGAGGTCGTGATCTATGAAAAGAACCGCGAGCCGGGCGGCCTGATGCGGATCAACATCCCCTCGTTCCGGCTGCCCGCGAGCGTGCTCGACGAGGAGTGCGGCTATATCATCGACATGGGCGCCGAGATGCGCTACGGATCGCCCGTCACGAGCCTCGCGGCCCTGCTCGACGAGGGCTACGACGCCGTGTTCATCGGCAGCGGCGCGCCCAAGGGCAAGGACCTCGAGATTCCCGGTCGCCGTGACGATCCGGCCCACGTGCACCTCGGCATCGAGTGGCTGGCCAACGTCCACTTCAAGCACGTGGAGAAGATCGAGCCGCGGGTGATCATCATCGGCGTCGGCAACACGGCGATGGACTGCTGCCGCACGGCCAAGCGGCTCGGGGCCACCGACGTGAAGGTCGTGGCCCGCCGCGGCCGGAAACACTTCAAGGCCTCGCCCTGGGAGCTCGAGGACGCCGAGGAGGAGCAGGTCGAGATCGTCGAGAACCACGCACCCAAGCGGATGATCGTCGAGAAGGGAAAGCTCACCGGCATGGAATTCGACGTCCTCGAATGGACGGAGAAGGACGGCAAGGCCACGAGCAAGGTGCTGCGGAGCGTGGTGGTCCCGTGCGACGCCGTGATCCTCGCCATCGGCCAGGAGAATGCGTTCCCGTGGATCGAGCGGGACGTGGGCGTCGAGTTCGACGCGAACGGCATGCCCGTGGTGGACCGCACGACGCACCAGAGCACGCACCCGCAGGTGTTCTTCGGCGGCGACGCGGCCTGGGGCCCGCAGAACATCATCTGGGCCGTGGCCCACGGCCACGCCGCGGCGATCTCGATCGACCTCGTCTGCAACGGCCGGCCCGTCACGGACCGGCCGCCCGAGGGCATGACGCTCGTGAGCGTGAAGAACGGCCTCCACAGCTGGGCCTACGACAACGACTACGACGCGTCCGGCCGGCAGGTGATGCGGCACGAGGAGCTCACGAAGCGGTTCCGGGACCTCAATTGCGAAGTGGAGCTCGGCTTCTCGCCCGAGCAGGTGGCGACGGAGGTCTCGCGGTGCCTCAACTGCGACATCCAGACCCACTTCACGGCGCCCAAGTGCATCGAGTGCGACGCCTGCATCGACGTCTGCCCCGTGAACTGCCTGACGATCACGACGAACGGCACGTCGGAGACCGACCTGCGGTCGCGGCTTTCGGCCCCGGCGCTCAACCCCGAGCAGGAGATCTACGTCTCCGGGGGCCTGCCGCAGACCACGCGGGTGATGGTGAAGGACGAGGACGTCTGCCTGCACTGCGGCCTGTGTGCCGAGCGCTGCCCGACGGCGGCCTGGGACATGCGACTGTTCGATCTCGTGGCACCGAAGGCGGGCGCGGGCTCGTGCCGGGAGGCCCTGGTGACGGCATGAACGGCGTCAACGACTTCGCGTTCAAGATCGGCACGGTCAACGGCACGGGCTCGGCGAGCGCCAACGGGCTCCTCATGCAGGCCATCTTCCGGATGGGGATCCCCGTCTCCGGCAAGAACATCTTCCCGTCCAACATCCAAGGTTTGCCGACGTGGTACGAGATCCGCGTCAGCAAGGATGGCTACATGGCGCGGCCGAGCGAGGTGGACCTCGTCGTGGCCCTGAACCCGGCGACCTACGCCCAGGACGTGGCCACGGTCCGCCCCGGTGGCTTCTTGCTTTACGACTCCTCGTGGCCGCTGCCGAAGGAACTCGAGCGCGAGGGGATCACGATTCTCGGCATCCCGTTCGGCCGGCTGTGCGTGGAGGCCTTCGAGGGCGACCGCGAGCGGACGCTCCTGCGAAACATCGCCTACACCGGCGCCCTCACGGCCCTGCTCGACATCGACATGGGCGTGGTGGACGCGCTCCTCAACCAGACCTACGGCAAGAAGCAAAAACTCCTCGACGCCAACCACAAGGCGATCCGGCTGGGCTACGACTACGCGAAGCGGCACCATCCCTGCCCGCTCCCCTTCCGCCTCGAGAAGATGGACGCCACGGGCGACTCGATCCTCATCGACGGCAACACGGCCTGCGCCCTCGGCGCCGTCTACGCGGGGGCCACGGTCG
>JBJTPA010000104.1:0-5308 GCA_046074885.1 Planctomycetaceae bacterium | reverse complement strand
CTGTGCGACGGCGACCGCGGCCGGCTCCTCGACACGGTCGTGGCGGAACTCCGCGAGGTGTTTCCCGCCGCACGCGACGCCCGCCTTCTCGACTCGCGGATCGTCACCGACCCGACGGCCGTGCTCTCGGTGCGGCCCGGCGTCGAGGGCGTGCGGCCGCCGGCGCGGACGCGGGTGCCCAACCTGTTCCTCGCCGGCGATTGGACGGCGACGGGCTGGCCCTCGACCATGGAGGGGGCGGTCCGCAGCGGCCGCCTCGCGGCCGAGGCCTGCGGGGCGGCGCTGGGAGTGGGCGTGCGCGGCCTCGCGCCCGATCTCCGCAGGGGCCTGCTCGTCCGGCTGCTGGCGGGAAGGGTGTAGAGCGACGGTTCGGGGCTGCCCATGCCCTCTCCCCGGACGCTCGCCCCCGCCGGGCACCGATCTGCCGTTGGCAGATTGGTCGGGGCTTCGGCTCTCTGCGTGTCCGCTGCGCTTCGCGGGCACCGATCCGCCCAAGGCGGATTGGTCGCTGTCTGCGCTTGCTCCCACAGCCCGCTCGAGGGCATGGGCAGCTCCTCGCTGATTGCGGCTCAGGAAGCCCGGAGCGCAAGCGACGGGACATGCGTGACGCAAACACTCAATCGTTTGCGACGCGCATTGCCGCGCACAACTCGGCGAGCGCCTGCGCGAGCGCTTTCGCGTCCACGACGGCGTGCTCGTAGAGCCGCCAGAGGTCGAGGGCCGCGCGGGGGCGGCGGCCGACGGCGCCGAGGGCGGCACCGAGGCGGCGCATCGTGGACTGGGGCCGCGCGAGCGCGGCGACCTCGGGGGGCAGCTCGTCGTCCACGGTGTCGGAGATCACGCGGACGGAGGCGCACGGCAGGCCTGCGGCACGCGCGACCTCCGCGACGGCGCGGGTTTCCATGTAGAAAAGGTGGGCGCTGCAGCGATCGGCGAGGGCCCGCTTCGCGGCGGGCGAGGTCACGACGTCGGCGACGCTCACGATCGTGAGCGGCTCCGCCGTCGCGGTGCAGCCCAGGGTGTCGAGCGCCAGCGGGCGCGGATCGCCGTCCACGACCGACACGGCGGGCCGCACGACCGCGCCGCGGGCGAGCGAGGCGACGAGGCCGCCGGCGAAGCCCGCGCTCACGAGGAGGCCGGGCCGGTGGCAGTCGACGAGCAGCCGCGCGGCGCGGGCGGCGGCCTCGGCCCCCGTGCCGCCCACGCACCAGGCGACACGCGCGCCCGCGACCTCGCCCTCGGTGATCACGAGGCCGGCGGCCCGCGTCTCGACGCGGTCGGTCGCCGCCCGCTCGAAGGCGTCGGCCTCGACCGCCACGGCGAACACGATCCCGGCGGCGCGGCGGTCGGCGGCAAGCATTGGTGGTGGTCGTGGTCGGGGCGGCGGCGTCAGGCGGCCGCGGGATCGGCCGCCGGCCCCGCGGGCGGCCGCAGGAGCAGCCGCGCGAGCAGCAGCGACCGGCAGGTGACGCGGGCCGCCTCGACCGCCGCCCGGAACGGGAACACGGTCAGGTAGCGGGCCGGCCCGTACTTGCAGGAGTGGATGCCGATCTGGATCTGCGTCGGGGCTTCGGCGTCGGCCACGACCGGATACGGCGTCACCGCCACCGCGCGGAGGCCCCAGAGATACTCGAGGTCGAAGGCGATGTCCCAGGCCAGCCGCATCGGCAGGAGTCGGCGGAGGAACGTCTCCGCGGCCCGGCGGTTGAGCATGTAGGCGGCGCTCCCCTTCGATCGCGTCAGGTTCACGCCGAGGAACTCGCCGCCGCCGAGCGCGACGGCGCGGATGACGCGGTCCCGGTTCACCGTCTGGAGGCGGAGCACGTCCCAGGCCGCGGCCCGCCGCAGGGCAGCCTCGATCGTGCCCACGAGCCGCGGCGTGAAAACGGCGTCGTCCTCGAGGAACAGGCCGTGCGCGTGGTCGGTCCGCAGGAAGGCCTCGATGGCCTTCACGTGGCTCAGGTAGCAGCCGATCTCCGCCGGGACCGGCCTGCGGCCGGTCAGCCGGCGGTGCCACGCCTCGTCGAAGTCGGCGTAGGGCACCGGCAGGTCGCGGCCCCGCACGGCCTCGATCCGCTCGAAGGGAATGCCGGCCGCCACGAGCCTGCCGAGCACGGCGCGCCACCGGGCGTCGGCCGAGGCGAGATTGACCACGTAGGCCTGCCAGGTCGCGACGGGCACGGGTCCGTCTCCTGCGGCCGCCGCGCGTGACTCGCCAGGCGAGATCAACTGCGGCTGCGGGCGTTGTCACGGCCGCAGCCCGCGCCGGTCTGGCCGCTCGACTGCCGATCCGAGCCGAGGGATGCGAAGGCGATCGTCAGCACGTCGGACCCCGCCGAGCTGTCGTCGTTCATCGCCACGACCTGGAACTGGTACGAACGCCCGGGCCGGAGGCCGCCCACCGTGATGCTCGTGGTCGCCGCGTCGAGCCAGGCCGCTGCCCGCTGCCGGCTCGACACGTCGATGGCGTACACCATGTAGCCGGTCGCGTTGTCCGCGGCCGTCCACGAGAGCGTGCCGCCCGAGGACGACGTGGACTTGAAGGCCACGTTCTGCGGGGCCGTCACCGGGACCGAGGCGGGCATCGTGACGCTCACGTACCCGGACGTCGCCGAACTCGAGGCGTTGTAGGCCGTCACCGCGAATGCATACGTCGCCCCGCGGGACAGGTTCATGACCCTCACCGACGTGGTGCTCGCGCCGACGCTCGCCACCGTGCTGGTCGTCGAGCCACTGGACACGAGCACCTTGTAGCCCGTGGCGCCCGCGGACGCCGTCCAGGAGACCTGGACCGACGTCTTCGAGAGCACCTTGACCGTGACGCCCGTGGGCGCGGCGATCGCCGTGGCCGCCTGCGTCGTGACCTGCGTCGTCGCCGAGGCCGTGCCGGCCGCGTTGTAGGCGTCGAGCCGGAACGTGTAGGTCGTGGAGGCCGAGAGGCCGCCCACGGTCGCCGACGTCGCGGTCGAGGAGTAGCTGCCGAGAAGCGTGGCCGTGGATCCCGACACCAGGTAGAGACGGTAGCCGTCGGCGCCCGTCGAGGGGCCCCACGACAGGCTCACCTGCGAGGACGACGTGGCGGTGCCGGTGAACGACGTCGGGGCGGTCGGGGGCGAGGTGGGCGTCGAGGTCGTGCCCCAGGCCACCAGGTCGGCGATCACGAGGTTCGCGACCGGCGTGCCGCGGCCGGTGACGAGGTCGTAGCCCGCAGCGGCCGAGTAGCTCGGCGAGCCCGTGCTCGAGCCCGTCGTGACGTCGTGGAAGTCGCCCGCCGCGAGCCCGTAGAGCGCCGGCAGGAGCTGCGTGCGGCCGTCGAGCGACCCGAGGCCGGCCAGGGCGCGGCCCTGGTCCACGATCGCGGCGAGCGCGGCCCACTGCGGGGCGGCGGCGCTCGTGCCGCCGAACTGGCTCCACTTCGCGGTGCCCGTGTTGTTGTAGGAGTCGTAGACCGGGAAGCCGGTGTTGGGGTCGGAGTCGTAGGCCACGTCGGGCGTGGCCCGCTTCGTGGTGGACTGCGTGACGACGCCGGACTGGTACGACGGCTGCGACTCGTAGGCGCTCACGCCGCCGCCGCTGCCGCTCCAGCCGGACTCCGACGAGTAGTTGCCGGAGCTGAGGTAGAGCGACGTGCCGCCGACCGACACGACGTTGGGACTCGCCGAGGGATAGCTCGCCGGGGCGCCGGTGTCGCCGCTCGAGGCGAAGAACGACACGCCGGCGTGGCCGGAGGGCGTCGTGAAATACGAGTCGTAGGTCGTCTCGCCGCTGAACTCGCCGCCGCCCCAGCTCATGGAGACGGCGACGACTCCCGGCTGGTTGCGGGCGTAGTTCACGGCCGCCAGCAGGTCCGAGAACGAGTTGCTGTTGGCCTCGACGAGCAGGATGCTCGCGCCCGGCGCGATCGCGTGGGCCCACTCGACGTCGAGGGCGATCTCCGAGGCCCAGCCGGCGTTCGCCGCGGGCATCGTCGTGCCGCCCGTCTGGTTCACCTTCCTGAACGACGGCGGGTCGGGAAGGCCGAACGCCACGTCGAACTGGTGGAGGTCGTTCGCGATGTTGGGGTCGTCGTAGGCGTCCACGATCGCGATCGTGGTGCCGGTGCCGTCGGCCGCGGTGGCGCCGAAGGACGCCGCGTCGAAGCCGTACGAGTGGCGGACCTGCGTGGGCGAGTAGCCCGTCGGGCCGGACGTGGCCATGGAGGTGACGCCGCCGGCCGCCTGGGCGCGGAGGTAGCCCGGGATCGCGTAGCCGAGCGGGCAGCCCGAGAGCACCTGCCGCGCTTCCATCGACTCGAACGCCAGGAGCGTGGCGTCGAGCCGCCGCGACCGCTTCCGGTCACGGACGCGGAGGCGAGTGCGGGACATCGCGTCGGAGCGTCGCGGAACCATGGTCGCACCTCGTGGTGGAAAGCCTTGCCCCTGCCGAGGCGAAGTATGCGCTCGCTCCTTTCGGAAAAGCAATCGTGCCTTGGAGGGTTCGGTTCCGCGGCCCCGCCGGCGAGGCCGAGGCCGCCGGCCCGCACCATTTTCAACGCGGGGAAATGAGTCTTTCGAGCAGGCCGCAGCCCCGGCAGGCCGGGCAGTCGCACGGGCCCCCGGGCACCATCTGCACCTCGTACTTCGGCACCTTGTCCACCTTCGGCTCGCCGTCCACCTTGTAGAGCCGCTTCTTCACGAAGACGTTGCCGGCCGGCGGGCAGCAGCGGCATTCCGGCGGCGGGGCGTGCCAGGAGTCGCGGGCCCGGGCGCAGGCGTACTCGCACTTCATCGAGTACTTCGGCTTCGACGACTTCTTCTCCTCCCACGTCGCCTTGCAGGCCGGCACGCAGTCGACACAGGCCGACGGGCCCGTGCAGCCGCTGGTGCAGCCGGTGCACGTGCTGGTGCAGTTGGTGCACCCGGGGTAGGCCTCGGCGATGTCGGCCGCCCGGGCGGCGACGAGGCAGGCGGCGAGCGTGAGGCCGGCCAGGCCGGCGGATGCGATGCGTTGCATGGGACGGATCCTCCGTGTGGTACCGTTTGAAATCAGCCGGGCGAAATCAGAAGTCGAACGCCAGCCGCGTGCCGAACCCGTGGATCCAGCCGCTGCCGTCGTAGCTCGTGCCCGCGCCGCCGGACTTCGTCCACGGCGTGCTGACGAAGTCGCGGTAGGTGCAGTCGTAGTTGAAGTAGACGCGGGCGTTGGGATTGAGCAGCCAGTTGAGGCCGAGCGTGCAGCCGTTGAGCACGCCGCCGTTGACGCCACTGTCGTTGAGGCACAGGTAGTTGTAGCGCACGCCCACCTGCCAGGCCCCCTCGCTGATGCTCAG
>JBJTPA010000103.1:0-8749 GCA_046074885.1 Planctomycetaceae bacterium | reverse complement strand
GGGGTGGAGGGTGATGTCGGCGTCGGCGCCGGCGCCGAGGCGGCCCTTGTGCGGCAGGCCCGCGATCCGGGCGGGTGCGGCCCGCGTCACGATGCAGAGCTCTTGGAGCGTGTATTCGCGGGTGATGCCCTTCAAGGGGCTGTGGTCGCGGACGGCCGCGGGCAGGCGGGACAGTGCCGCGCGGCGGAAGGGCTCGTCGCCGAGCAGCCGCATGAGGTGCGGGTAGGCGGTGAAGTGGGCGCCGTTGGGGTGGTCGGTCGAGAGCGCGACCCGCCAGGGGTCGGCGGCGCACAAGAACCACTCCAGGCCGATCGTCCACTGCCAGGCGTGGATCACGCTCGTGTCGCGGTAGGCGAGCGGGAGTACGCCGCAGCCCCCCTCGAGGTTGAGGTCGTGCGCCATCCACGGCACACCCGTCGCGGCCGCGAGGTGCTCGGCGGCGGCGGCATCGCCGGTCATCGCCACCGTGTCGCCGAACAGGATCTGGCCCACGTCGAGCGTGAGCGTGTCGTGGGCGTTGAAGAACTCGACGAGGGGCGCGACGCCCGTGCCGAAGGAGGCCTCGTCGAGGTCGCCGCCGGAGTAGCTGTGGAACTGGACGTGGGCGAGATGGGCCCGGCGGCCGGCCAGCGACCGCATCGTCTCGAGCATCGTCCGCCAGTTGCCGGGCAGGCCGAGGTTCGCGGTGTGGACGTGGAGCGGGTGGGGCAGGCCGAGCGATCCGACGGCCTCCGCGACCCGCTCGAGGACGAGCCGGGGCGTGAGCGCGTCGCGGCCGGGGAGCGGCGCGTCGAGGTCGTGATGGTCGCCGCGGCGGCCGTGCTTCCAGAAGGCGGCGCCGCCGGGGTTCGCGACCTTCACGGCCCAGCCGCGGCCCTCCGCGAGGATCTGCGCGAGCAGCCGCTCGGTCTCGCGGGCATCGCCGCGGGCGAGTGCCGCCAGCACGTCGTCACGGTCCGCCGCCAGCAGGAAGATGCCCTTGTCGAGGATGGGGAGGTCGGCGAGCTCGAGGTGGGCGACGTCGGCGGCGGCGCAGGCGATCGCCGCGTCGAACACGGTCGTGTAGCCGAGGGCAGCGTAGAGGGCGCCAGTGGCGTGGATCGTGGGCACGGCCGCGACGGGGCGATCCGGCCCCCGCGCGAGGTGCGGGGCGATCCGCCGGCCGGCGCAGACCTTCGGCCCCGCGATGTGGCTGTGGAGATCGACGCCGCCGGGCATGACGACGAGGCCCCGCGCGTCCACCCGCGCGAATCCGCGCGGATCGACGGGCCGGTCCACGACCCTGCCGTCCTCCACGAACACGTCGTCCACGACGCCGTCGCGGCCCGTGGCCGGGTCGTGGATCGTGCCGCCCGCGACGACGAATCTTTCTCCGGGGGTCACGCCGTCCCTCCCGCGGCCCCGGCGGCACGCACGGCGGAGAGGATCGCGTCAAGCCCCGGCGCCGCGTCGTCGTCGACGCGGATCACCGCCACGCCGTCGCCCCGCGCCGCGACCGCGGCCTCGACCGGATCCGGAAGCCGGCCGACCGCCACGACGCAATCGACCTCTCGGCGCGCGACGAGGCGGGCCGCGTCGCACTCCGCCGGCCGGAACTCCGCGCCGTCGCGGTCGGCGCGGGCGATCGCGCCGGCGGCGCCGTGGCGCCACGTGCAGGCCGCCGTCGCGGCCCCCGCCGGCACGAGCGGCACCTCGAATGCCGGTTTTCCATGCGCGACCGCCCGCACGAGGCCAACGAGGCTCCAGGGGGCGAGGCCGAGCGGGTCGCGGTGATCGGTCGCGAACGCGACGCACCCCGCCGCGTCGAGCACCGCGTGGACGGCGTCGCGCGCGGCGGCGAGCGGGCCCGCCGGCACGGTTGCGGCGCGGCCGATCGCCGCGGCATGGAGGAGCCGCGCGAGATCGACGGCCGCCTGGTCGGGCAGCGGCAGGTGCCGGGTCGCGGCCGCCGCCGTCGCCACGGCGTGCGGGCCGACGGCGAGCACGTGCCGCGGCCGGCCAGCCGCCGTGGCCGCGGTCACGAAGCGGTCGAGGAAGCCCGGCGCGACGGCCGCCGGGTCGCAGAACCAGAGCACGACGAGGTCGGCGCGGTCGCGAAGCTCCTCCGGGTCGGCCGTCACTTCGCCGATCCGCGCGATCGTGGGGCCGGCGACCTGCGCCGTCTCGAGCCCGCCGAAGTCGATCGCGGCGCCGCAGGCCTCGGCGAGGTCGCAGGCCCGCGCGGCGGTCCGTGCCGGGAGCCCGGCCCGGCCGGTCACGAGCACCCGCCGGGCCGCGCGGAGCCTCGCGGCGGCACGGTCGAAGTCGGCCCGCTCGCCCACGCGCCCGCTCACGACTTCGGCACCACCCGGATGGTGCGGTAGCGGACCGGATTGCCGTGGTTCTGCAGGTGGAGCGGGCCGGTCGCGGCCTCCTGCTTCTGCGTCATGGTCGGACTCCGCGGGAGGACGAAACGTCCCGACGAGTATGCCCGCCGGGCCCGGCCGGCCCAAGCGACCACCGGCGCGAGCGGCTCATACGGCTCCCACATGAGCCTCGCGTTTCCGCGATCACCTCGTCTCGTGGCCCAGTCGCCTCGCGACTGGAATCCGGCCCGTGGACCAACCGCACAATCCGGTTGCGAGGCAACCGGACCACGGGTCGGATCACGCGTGAGGATCACGTGTGACCCGTATCACCCGAGCCCGGTGAGCGGCCCGCAGCCGCAGAAGCCCGGGTTGCCGAACCGCTCGAGCGACGTGTGCCCCATGGCGTGGGCCAGCGCGAGCAGCAGCCGGTTGTGGGGCACGCGGCCGCAGTCGATCGCCCGGCCCGTCGTGAAGCCGAGCCCCCCGCCGAGGAACACCCAGGGGATGTCGTCGCGGGAGTGCGAGTTGCCCTCGCCGAGCTCGTTCGTCCAGACGATCGTGGCGTGGTCGAGGAGCGACCCGCCGCCCCCCCGGCTCCGGCGTTTCGGCGAGCCGCTTCGCGAGGTGCGTGATCTCGGCGGCGTACCAGGCGTTGATCTTCGTGAGCTTCTCCTGCGCGGCCTCGTTGGAGTTGGGCTCGTGGGAGCGCTCGTGCTGCCCCTCGTCGATGCCGATCCACGTCATGTGGGGCTGGCCCACCGAGTTCGTGAACTGGAGCGTGGCCACCCGCGTGAAGTCGGCGGCGAGCGCCGAGACCAGGAACTCGACCTGCATGCGGCTGATCCGCGGCATGGCTCGGCAGGTCGCCGAGGAGGGGGAGCACCGCGGGGCCCACGCCGAGGCGGCGGAGGAGGTCGCGGCGGGAGAGCCGGGGCGTCATGGGCGGGACTCCTCGGGCATCGGGGCGGCGACGGGGACTGCCGGCGGGAACGCAGCCACCCCCATGATATCGACCATCAGCCGGCGGACGTCGAACCCGTCTCGATCGAAGCCGTCGATCGTCGGGGGATCGTCGGCGCCGATCCAGAGCCGCACCGCCTGGTCGGTGACGATCACGAACTCGTGACGGCCCGTCTCCGGCGGGATGATCGACCCCGTCCAGCGGATCGCGAACCGCCCGGGCTCGATCGCCCCTGGCCGGGGGCCTTCGGTGCCGAAGTCGAAATCGATCCGCGGGTCGGTCCGCTCGAAGGCCAGCCCGTCGCCCCGGTCGAAGCCGCGGGTCCTGAAGTACTCCCCCGCGAGGCCGCGGGCGTCGGCGGGCGTGGGCGGAACGCTCCGGAAGCCCCCGACCACGTCGGCGAGCACGCTGCGGTGCTGGTGGACCGTGAGCCGCTGCAGCTCGACGCGGGCCGGCCGGCCGCGGTCACGGGCCACGGGAGAGTAGAAGGCGCCGTGGATCCACTCGGCGACTGGCGGGCGGTCGCGCCCGTGGCCCGCTCGGGGTCGTCCTCCGGCATCTCCGCATCGACGTAGGGGGCGAGTTGGTTGGGCGAGCGGTCGCCGACGAGCGGCTGCGGCACGTCCTTCGTCCCCGCGCCGTTCTCGCCGTGGCACCTTGCGCAGTGCTCGGCGTGGATCGTGGCGCCGGGGTGATCGGCGGCGGCCCCGCGGCCGGCCCATCAACGCACCGGTTCGGGCCTGGCGAACACGAGTCGGCCGGCCGAGGTCTGCAGCGTGCTCGTGACCTCGACGGGCACGGTGCGGCCGATCTGCCCGCGGCCGTTCTCGACGACCACCATCGTCCCGTCGTCGAGGTAGCCGACGCCCTGGTCGGGCTCCTCGCCCTGCTTCACCACCCGCACCGACAGGGCCTCGCCCGGCACGTACGACGGCTTCAGCGCGAGCGCCACGTCGCTGACGTTGAGGGCCGGCACCGACCGCACCCCGGCGATCTTCACGAGGTTGGCGTCGGTGGTCACGATCCTGCCCCCGAGGCGGGACGCCATCGAGACCACCCGCGATTCGACCGACGCCGACTCGTCGTCCCCCTCGCCGGGGCCGACCACGTCGATCTCGACCGCTTTGCCGGCGCGGAGCCGGGCCAGCACGTCGAGGCCGCGGCGGCCGCGGGTCCGCCGGTGGCGGTCGCCGGACTCGGCCGCCGCCTGGAGTTCGTCAAGCACGAACGACGGCACCACGAAGCGGCTGTCGAACACGCCCGCCGCGGTGAGGTCCGCCACCCGGCCGTCGATGATCGCGTCGGCGTCGAGCACGTTGGGCCTGCGGCCGTGCACGTCGCGGGCGAACTCCACGAACGGGATCAGGAAGCGGAAGTCGTCCCGCGTCTGCAGGAGCAGGCTCGTGCAGACGTAGCACAGCACCGCGCCGAGCACGAGCGGCAGCCACTGCCAGACGGCGTCGCCGCGGTTGAGCGGCAGCACCGGGGTGAGGGCCAGCATCGCGACGTAGGTGAGGAACACGCCCACGAGAAGGCCGAAGTAGACGGCCGTGATCGTGGTCAGGTTCTTGCGGCGGATGGCGGCGTCGATCCCCATCACCGCCAGCGGCAGCGCCACCATGCCGGCGAGGACGGCGCCGGGCGCCCAGACGGGGGCGTCCTTGAGCTGCGCCGAGTTGACGATCAGCACGGCGATGCCGGCCGAGACCGCCACGAAGATCGCGCGGAGGACGATGAGCGCCATGCGAGGCTGAACCGTGAAGGCGGCGGCCGGCCCCGGGGCAGGCGACCGACCACCCATCATACCATCCGGCCCCCTCATGATCCGCAGACGCGAACCGCCGGACCCATCTCGATGCGTGCGTGCAGGCCACGCCGTGGTCCGGTTGCCTCGCAACCGGATTTCGCCGTCCATCCACGGGCCGGATTCCAGTCGCGAGGCGACTGGGCCACGAGACGAGTGACCGCGTCTGTGTGAGGCTCGAGCGGGAGTCGTATCAGATCCCGCCCAGTCGCGCGTCGCAGTCCCGCTCCAGGAAGCGGTCGGTCATGCCGGCGACGTAGTCGGCCACGCTGCGGCGGACGCCGAAGCCGTCGGCGCGGTCGCGGAAGCGGGCGGGCAGGGCGTCGGGGTGGGCGGCGTACCAGTCGAAGAGCCGCGCCATCCGCGCCTGGGCCGGCACCCGCACGGCGAGCACGCGGTCGCTGCGGTAGACGCGGGCGAAGAGGAACCGCTCGAGCTCTCGCTTGCCGGCGGCCACCACCGGCCCGTGGGCGACGAGCCGGCCCGGCGGCCCGCCGTCGCCGCGGAACGCGGCCCGCACGCGGGCCACGGAGTCGATGCCCCGCGCCTCGAGGCCGGCGAGCGTCGAGCCGACGAGGTCCGTGATCTGCTCGTCCACGAGCTCGTGGAGCACCGCGTGCCGGCGCTCCACGTCCGCGAGCCGGCCGTGGCGGTCGGCCACGCGGCCCGCGGCCGCGGCCACGAGCGGCAGCTCGAGCAGCTCGTCCAGCGTCACGAGGCCCAGCTCGACCGCGTCGTCGGCGTCGTGGGTGTCGTAGGCGATCGAGTCGGCGGCGTCCACGACCTGTGCCGCGAGCAGCGGCGCCGGCGCCGTGCCGTCCTTCTTGCGCACGGCCTGCGCGTCGAGCACCTCCCGCGAGAGGTTGAGGCCGGGGAAGTCGGGATAGCGGACCTCCAGGAACTCCATGATCCGCAGCGCCTGCGCGTTGTGGTTGAACCCCCCCTCGTCGCGGAGCAGCTCCGCGAGCGTGTCCTCGCCCGCGTGCCCGAGCGGCGGGTGGCCGATGTCGTGGGCCAGCGCCAGCGTCTCCACGAGGTCCTCGTTGAGGCCGAGCGCCCGGGCGAGCGTCCGCGCGATGCTCGTGACCTCGAGCGTGTGGGTGAGCCGGCTGCGGTGGTAGTCGCCGTGGTAGCCGGTGAAGACCTGCGTCTTGTGGGCGAGCCGCCGGAAGGCGGCCGAGTGGACGACCCGGTCGCGGTCGCGCTGGTAGGGGCTGCGGAACGCGTGGGGCTCCTCGGGATGGACCCTGCCGGCGGAGTCGGCGGCCCGCATCGCCCACGGCGCGAGGATGGCCGCCTCGCGGGCGCGCCAGTCGAGCGGCGGCCGCGGCGCGGTCATGGGGACCCGCCCCGGGCCGCGACGAGCTGCTCCCAGAGCGCGTCGAGCGCCTGCGGGAGCACGCGGACCCCCGCGACGCTCGCCATGAAGTTCACGTCGCCGGGCCAGCGCGGAATGACGTGCCAGTGGAGGTGGCCGGGGACGCCCGCGCCCCCCGCGCTCCCGAGGTTCAGCCCGACGTTGAAGCCCCGGGCCTGCAGCGCGCGCTCGAGGATCCCGCACCAGCCCGCCAGCCGCCGCTGCAGGTCGAGGAGCGCGTCGTCGGCGAGGTCGGCGAGCGTCGGGAGATGGTCGAGCGGCGCCACGAGGAGGTGGCCGTTGGAGTAGGGGAAGCGGTTGGTGAGCACCACCGCGTGCGCCGTCCGCTCCACCACGCCGAGCGCGCGGTCGTGCTCCGGGCCGGCCGCCGCGGCGCGGCACAGGAAGCAGGCCCGGTCGGCGCCGGCCCGCCACGACCGCGGCTCGGGCTCGGGCTCGGCGGCCTTCGCGCCTTGCACGTAGCCCAGCCGCCACGGCGCCCAGAGGGTGTCGGGCTGCATGGGCCAGAGCGTACCCGAAACGGCGCTGCGGTGCCGCGGGCGCGGCCCTATGATCGGAAGTCCAGGCAGGCGGGCCGCGGCGAGGCGACGGCGTGGAATTCAAGGTCGATCTCGATGTCTTCTCGGGTCCGCTGGACCTGCTGCTCTACCTCGTGAAGAAGCACGAGGTGGACGTGACCGCCGTGCCGATCGCGACGATCACCACCGAGTTCGTCGCCTACCTCGACGTGCTCGCCGAGCTCGCCATCGACCAGGTCGGCGACTTCGTCGATCTCGCCACGGTGCTCCTCGAGATCAAGGCCCGGGCCCTCGTGCCGCGGCCGGAGGAGACCGAGGAGCCCGTGGAGATAGCCCGGGAGGACCTCGTGCAGCGGCTCCTCGAGTACAAGCAGTACCGCGACGCCGCGGCGCTGCTCGAGGACCGCGCCCGGCTCTGGGAGTCGCGCTTCACGCGGCTGCCCGCGGCGCAGGAGCCGGCGGCCGCGGGGCCGGTCGAGGTCACGATCGGCGACGTCCAGGTCTGGGACCTCGTCGGCGCCATGACCCGCGTCCTGCAGAAGCGGGAGAAGCGCCGCCCGCGGCAGATCGTCCACGACGACACGCCGCTGGAGGTGCATGTCGCGCGGATCGAGGCGCTCGTCGCGGAGCAGGGGAGGGTGGCCTTCACCGGGCTGTTCGACGACGAGATGCCGCGGTCGCGGGTGGTGGGTATCTTTCTGGCGGTGCTCGAGCTCGTCCGTCGCGGCCGGCTCGCCACCCGGCAGGACGACCTGTTCGGGGAGATCTGGCTCGAGCCCCGCGACCCGAGCACGCCGTCACCGCCGGAACCCGCATGATCGACAACTCGCCCTACCGCACGCTCGTGCACAAGGGGCTCACCGTCGAGGGCTACTCGCGGGCCGCCGTGCAGAGCTGCTGGCGGATCCCGGAGCTCAAGCTGGGCTTCGACCTGGGCGCGCAGCCCTGGGGATTCATGGCCACGGCCACGTGGTTCGTGACGCACACCCACCTCGACCACATCGCCGCCCTGCCGGTCTACGTGGCCCGGCGGCGGATGATGAAGATGGAGCCGCCCACGATCTGGCTCCCCGAGACGGCCATCGAGCCCGTCGAGAGGCTCCTGCGGGCCGTGAGCCGGCTCGACCGCGGCCGGCTCCCCTGCACGCTCCTGCCCGCGCGGCCGGGCGATGAGATCGAGCTCTCGCGGGAGCACGTGGTCACGGTCTCCTCGACCTGCCACACGATCCCCAGCGTGGGCTACGTCGTCTGGGACCGCCGCCGGAAGCTCAAGCACGAGTACCAGGGCCTTCCCGGCGACAAGATCCGCGACCTCAGGCTCTCCGGCGTGGACGTGACGCAGGAGATCCGCGCGCCGCTCGTGGCCTATCTGGGCGACAGCTCGCCGGAGGGCCTCGACCGCTGCCCGGCGATGTTCGAGGCCATGATCCTGATCACCGAGCTCACCTTCGTGGCGCATTCCCATCGGAAGGAAAAGATCCACAAATTCGGCCACATGCACCTCGACGACCTGCTGGCCCGCCGCGACCGGTTTCGCAACGAGGTGGTGATCGCCACGCACTTCTCGACCCGCTACACCGACGACCGCATCCGCCGGATTCTCGCCAAGCGGTTGCCCGACATGCTCGATGGCCGGTTGCAGATGTGGCTGTAGGGTGGCGTCCCTCCCGTGCCGTCGGACGACCGACATGATGCCAGCCAGCCAGATCGTGTCACGACGGACAGACCCTCCGCGGCACG
>JBJTPA010000102.1:0-18837 GCA_046074885.1 Planctomycetaceae bacterium | reverse complement strand
TTATACTGATCTTTATACTATTCCCTGGCAGGGCCGTGTCGACCGCGATCGGCGCGGCTGGGGTGCGTGGCTGTTGCGCCCCTGCCGCGCCCGTCGAGGTCGATCTCGTCGTCCGCCCCGGCGCGGGACGGTTCCGCGGGGCCGCGGAGTGCCGGCTGCTCGTCGCGGATCCCGCGTGGCGGCCCGCCCGGCAGGGAGGCGACGGCATCCGAGCGGCCGACGTGCTGATCACAGCGGCCGCGGACGACGCCACGCTCGCCGCGCGGCTCGACGCGGCCCTGTGACGGCTCACGCCGGCTTGAGTTCGGCGAGGATCTTCCGGAGGCCCGCGAGCGACGCCGCCGTGCAGTCCATCGGCGACCGGCCGTCGGGATAGGTCTCCTGCTCGACGGTCATCCACTCCGTGCCGCCGGCGTCGCGGCAGGCCGCGATCACCGCCGGCCAATCGACCGAGTCTTCGCCGAGGATCGCCTTCTTCCCGGGGCCCTTCGCGGTCGGCTTGAAGTGGGTGATCCGTGTCCGGCCCGCATGGCGCGTGATGAGATCGACGGGATCGAGGCCGGCCTCGACGGCCCAGCCCACGTCGAGCTGCAGGACCACGTCCTTCACCGTCCGCTCGGCGAACAGGTCCCACCATGTCTTGTCGCCGTCCTTGCCGAATTCCTGCTGGTGGTTGTGGTAGCCGCAGGCCATGCCGGCCGCCGCGAGTTTCTCGGCCGCCGCGTTGAACGTCTCCGCGAGGGCCTTGCTCTTCTCCGGGTGGGTGAAGTCGCCGTCGCCCGGCACGATGAGGAACGGGCAGCCGAGGTCACGGTGGAACTCGATCGTCCGCTCGAGCGCGTCGCCGCGGAGGCTCGCCGTCGGGATGTGCGTGCCCGCGGCCGCGAGGCCGAGGTCGCCGAGCCGCTTCTTCAGGTCGGCGGCCCGGTCCTTGTAGCCGTGGTAGCCCGCGAACTCGACTCCTTCGAAGCCCATCTTCGCGACCGCGGCGAGCGCCGCGTCGAAGTCCTTCGCGCAGTCGCCGCGGACCGAGTAGAGCTGCACCGACACCCGCATCGGCCTGCGGGCCGATGCGTCGTCGGCGGGTGCCAACCGGGGGCCGGCGACGGCGGCGAGGGCGGCGGCGCGGAGGACGTCACGGCGGGAGGGTCGGGGGGCGGGCATCGCGGAACTCCTGCAAGGGCGGATTCACTCGGCGTCATCCTCCTCGAGCCCGTGCTCGAGGAGCTTCTTGCGGAGGGTGTTGCGGTTGATGCCCAGCCGCGCGGCGGCCTTGAGCTGCACGCCGCCGCAGGCCGCGAGCATCTGTGCGATGAGTTCGCGCTCGACGCGGCTCACGACGCGGTCGAACAGATTCTCGTCGTCGGGGGCGGCCGTGGCCAGTCCCTGTTCCACGAGTTCGCGGGCCAGGCTGTCGAGGTCGCCGCCGCGTCCCGGCAGGGGGGCGGCCTGCGTCCGCTCGCCGCGGATCGTGGCGGGCAGCAGGTCGAGCGTGATCTCATCCCCGGGGGCCATGACCACGCACCGCTCGACCACATTCTGCAGTTCGCGGACGTTGCCCGGCCAGTGGTAGCGGGCGAGGGCCTCGGCTGCGGCCGAGGCCACGCGGGCCACGCGGCGGCCGTTCTCGCGGTTGTAGACCTCGAGGAAGTGGGCCACGAGGAGCGGGATGTCGCCCCGGCGGGCCCGCAGGGGTGGCAGCACGATCGGCACCACGTTGAGCCGGTAGTAGAGGTCCTCGCGGAACCGCTCCCGGGCCACCTCGTCGAGCAGGTCGCGGTTGCTCGCGGCGATCACGCGGGTGTCCACGCGGACGGTCTCCGTATCTCCCACCCGCTCGAACTCCCGCTCCTGGAGCACGCGAAGCAGCTTCACCTGGAGCTTCGGGGTCGTGGAGTTGATCTCGTCGAGGAAGATCGTGCCGGTGTGCGCCGCCTCGAACCGGCCGGCGCGGTTGGCCACGGCACCGGTGAACGCGCCGCGGACGTGGCCGAACAGCTCGCTTTCGAGCAGGCTCTCGGAGAGGGCCCCGCAGTTGACGCGGACGAAGGGTCCGCTGCCCCGCGGCGAGAGCGTGTGGATCGCGCGGGCGACAAGTTCCTTGCCGGTGCCGGTCTCACCGAGGAGCAGCACCGACGCGTTCGACGCCGCCACGCGGCGGGTCGTCGATGCGACCTCCTGCATGGCGACGCTCGTCCCGACGAGGCCCTCGAGGGGCGGCGGGGCGTCACCGGGGCCTGGAGGGTGCGGCATCGAGCGGGGCGGCGGCTGGTGTCCGACGCGGCGTCTCGATCACGTCGATGAACGCGCCGGAGGCCCTGCGGACGGCTGCGTCGGGGCCGTCAGTGTAATTGACCTCGAGCATCCGGAGGTCGCCCCGCCCCAGGAGCAGGCCGAACCGCTCCGCGCTGACGGCGAAGGCCGCGAGCGCCAGTTCCCGGGCCGCGGGCTCGATGCCGTCCCGGACCGCCTCCGCGGCGAGGGCCTGCTGGGCGGCGGGGCGGCCGATCGTGGAGAGGAGCGTGGCCGCGGGGCCGGCGAGCGACGGGGCGACAAGGGCCGACCGCGCCGCGTCGAGGGCGGCCGAGACGTCGTGGCCGCCGCGGCCGAGGCGGGCAAGGAGCGCGAGGGCGGCGCGGGCCCGGGCGTGGCGGGCCGTGCGGGCCGCCTGGCGCGCCGCGGGATCGACGGCCGCCGGGCCCGCGGTCCGGGCCAGCGTGTCGGCGAACCGCGGCGGCAGCACGAGGTCGCCCGCCTCCGCGTCGCGCGTGCCCGTGAAGAAGCTGTCGAGGCCGTCCACGACCGCGACACAGGGGGCGTCGCTGAACTGCAGGATCACCCGCTGCAGGAAGCAGCCCCGGCCGTCGTCGTCGAGCGGATCGACGACCACGAGCACCGGCGGCACGCCCCCGACGCCCTGGTTGCGGAGGAACTCCACGGTCTCGACCGCCGTCGGCTTGACGAGCCTCGCGGCGACGATCACGAGGACGGTGTCGGCGCTCGCGCGGGCCGCGAGGACCGCATCGCGTCCGGTGGAGACGTCGATCGTGCGGTAGCCGTGGCGCGACACGACCGCGGCGAGTTCCTGCGCGATCGCCCGATCCGGGTGGGCGACGACGGCCAGGTCTTCGCCCCCGGCGGTGGCGGCATGCGCGAGCACCTCCACCACGCGGCTCGAGCCCGCCCACGGCGGGTCTCCGGCCGCGAGTACGAGCGCCCGCGCCGCCGCGAACTGCAGGGCCTGGTCGGGCACCGCAAGCGCCCGCACGAGGGCCTTGCGGACGGCGACGGGGAGCGGCGAGTCGGTCTCCTTGCCGGGCTCCGGTTCGAGCGTCGCGGCCACCGCGGCCGCGGCGGCCCACAGGCCCCGCTCGACCGCCTCGTCGAGAATCTCGGCGGCGGTCTCCACCGCGAAGCCGTCGGGCGGCGACAACGCGGCCCGCAACGACTGCTGTCCGATCCGCTCGACCGCGGTGGTGGGCTCACCGGCCGACGCGAGGAGATTTTCCAGTCGCGCGAGCAGGACGAGGCGCACCTGCGATGGCTCGACGGCGCCGAGGGCGGCGAGGTCGCGGGCGAGGTGCGCGGAATCGACCGCCCGGGCCGCGCGGGGCGGCAGGTTCGCACGCACGGGCCGCTTCGACCTCGGATCCCAGAGCCACCGTTCCACCGTGCCGGTGAGCGAGCCGCCGAAGGCCGCGGCGGCACCGGCCGGATCCGCGACGGGCTCGAGCAGGAGGTGGTCGGCCTCGGGCAGGCCGGCGGGCGAGAGGACGGTGTCGAGGCGGGAGGCGACGCGGGCCGCAGCGGCCGCCGCGGTGGGCGGGGCGGCGAGCCTCAGCGCGGCCAGCGCCGCGGCGCGGGCGGCCGGCGGCGCGTCGGCGACGGTGGCCGGCGCCAGCAGGAACTCCTCCACCTCGGCCACCTGCCCGGTCGCCGCGAGCCCGTCGATCACGGCCGGCCAGCGATCCACGTCGTCGCTCCCCAGCCATGCCAGCAGCGGCTCCCGCGCCGCCGGGCCGAGGTCGCGGACGAGCGCCGCCGCCAGGTCGCGGGCCCGTGGCTCCGGCGCCCGGCCGATCACGTCAACGATCGCGGGCAGGGCGTCGAGACCGGCGCGGGCGAGCGACTCGACCGCCGCCCGACGGTCGCGGGCGGACTCGCTGCCGAGCGCCGCGGCCGCTCCCGCCACCCGCTGCGGGTCGCGGCGGCGCAGGCCCTGGGCCTCGCGGATCGCCGCCACGACGTCCTTCACCCGGGGCTCCCGCGGGGCGAGCAACCGATCGAGCCGCGCGAGGCTCGCGGCGTCGAAGGCGTCGCCCAGGTCGGCGAGCAGGTCGGGCAGGCGGTCGCCGGCGTCGGCCAGCGTGCCGCCGAGCCGCTTGAAGTAGTCCTGCGCCACGGCGAGGGCGTCCACGTCCGCCGCGCGGATCGCGGCCTCGAGCAGCTCGGCCGGCGTCGTCCGTGGCGGAAAGGCGAGCGAGTCGACGACGGCATTCTGCAGCGGGTCGAGGCCGGTGTCATCCTGCGCCGTGGCGTGGACCCACGCCACGGCGATGCAGGCCGCGAGCGCGGCGGCGCAGGCTCTCGTCACCACGGTTCACGGACCCCGGCAGGCGTCAGGTGCCGGCGGCCCCGGCCCCAAGCCGCTGCCGCCACCCGGCTATCTGTTCGGCAACCGCCGCGGGCGCGGTCGATCCGAAGCTCCGCATCCGTTCAATTGCCCGGGAGGCGCCCAGAGCGTCCCGCAGGCCGGCGTCCCAGCCGGCATAGTCGCGCGAGATTTCCTCGTCGGAAAGCTCCGCCAGCGAGACCCCGCGCTCGAGGGCTCGGCGGACGAGGTGCCGACCGTCTCGTGGGCCGTCCGCTGCGGGATTCCCCCGGCGATGAGGGCCTCCATGAGGCTCGTGGCGTCGAGGTGGCCGCGGTCGAGCGACGCCGCGATCCGTTCCCGATCGAACCGCGTGCCCGCCACGAGCGGCGCGGCCACGCGGAGCACGCCCTCGAGCGTGTCGATCGAGTCGAAGATCCGCTCCTTGTCCTCCTGCAGGTCGCGGTTGTACGCGGTGGGCAGCCCCTTCAGGAGCACGAGCAGGGACTGCACGTTGCCGATCGCCCGCGCGCTCTTCCCGCGGGCGAGTTCGAGCACGTCGGGGTTGATCTTCTGCGGCATGATCGAACTGCCGGTGCAGAAGCCTTCCGGCAGCAGGAGAAAGCTGAATTCCTGCGTGCTGTAGATGATCCACTCCTCGGCCCACTGCGAGAGGTGCACCGCGGCCAGCGCCAGCACGAACGCCAGCTCGCAGGCGAAGTCCCGATCGCTCGCCGCGTCGAGGCTGTTGGCGGCCACGGCCTCGAAGCCGAGCGATTCCCTCACGTGGTCGCGGTCGATCGGCAGGCTGGTGCCGGCGATCGCGCCGCTTCCGAGCGGCAGCACGTTCGTGCGCCTCCGGCAGTCGGCGAGGCGGTCGCGGTCCCGCTGGAGCTTCTCGCACCAGGCGAGGAGTTGGTGGGCCGCCAGCACGGGCTGGGCGCGCCTGAGGTGCGTGTAGCCCGGGATGACGAGATCCTGCTCCCGTTCGGCGAGGCCGAGGAACGCCCGCTGCAGTTCGGCGAGGCCCGCGTCGATCCGGTCGATCGCCCGGCGACAGTAGAGCCTGAGGTCGGTCGCCACCTGGTCGTTGCGGCTCCGCGCCGTGTGGATCTTGCGGCCGGTGTCGCCGAGCCGCGCCGTGAGCGCCGACTCGACGTGGAGGTGGATGTCCTCCTTCGAGATCGTGAATTCGAACCGGCCCGACCTGATCTCGGCCCGGATCTCCTCGAGGGCCTGCGCGATCGCGTCCGCCTCGGGCACCGTGAGCAGGCCGCACGAGGCGAGCATTCGCGCGTGCGCGATCGAGCCGTCGATGTCGTCGTCGGCGAGCCGCCTGTCGAACGACACGCTCTCGGAAAACGCCTCGACCCGCGGGTCGGTGGCCTCGCGGAACACGCCCGCCCAGGCCTTGTGCTGCTGGGGGCCGGTCGCGGGGCGGTGTGGATCGGGGGACTTGGACACGGGGCGTTCCTGCGGGTGTCGGGGGCTCCAGCATAACTCGGCACGCGAACTGCAACGTCGCCGTCTCCCTCCGGGAGAGGGCCGGGGTGAGGGTGCGTCGCCGGCTGACCGCAACGCGCCTGCACCCTCATCCGGCCTGCGGCCGGCCTCTCCCGGAGGGAGAGGCGAGAACGTCGCCGGGCAGCCCTTCGGGGTCAGCGCTCCGGACGGATCGTGACCTCAATCCCGCGCTTCGCTCGCGGGGCCGTGCAGGAGAGGATGCGGAAGCCCTCGTTCTGGGTTTCGCGCGGCGTCGGTGGCTTCGCGCCTTCGACGGGCCACGTGACCGGGGCCGCGAGTGGCGGGTCACAGGTCGCCGCGACCTCGAGCGCGACGGACTTGCCGTCCTTGCGGAGCACCACGCTGCGGGTGACGGCCGTGGCGAGCGGGCCGCCGGGTCCGCGGATGTGGGCCATGAACGCGGTGCTGCGGGCCATGTCGCGGGGCACGACGATGGGCTCCTCGAGCGCGTCGGCCGCCGTCGGCCGGCAAGTGCCGTACACTGCGTCCCATGACGACGACCTGCGACGATCTCCTCGCGCCCGATGGGCGGCTCGCGGCCCGGCTGGCGGGCTGGGAGAGCCGGCCGCAGCAGATGGAGATGGCCCGGCTCGTCGCCGAGGCCGTCACATCGCGGCGGCACGCGGTCGTCGAGGCCGGCACCGGAGTGGGCAAGAGCCTCGCCTACCTCGTGCCCGCGATCCTCGCCGTGACGGCCGACCAGGAGGGCGCCGATGCCGAGGCCGCGGAGCCCGACTGGGACGAGGAGGAGGGCGCCGCGGAGGCCGCGCCGCCGCGCCGCCCCCGCCGGGTCGTGATCTCCACGCACACGATCGCGCTGCAGGAGCAGCTCATCGGCAAGGACATCCCGCTCGTCGCATCCGTCATGCCGCGGGAATTCTCGGCGGTGCTCGTCAAGGGGCGGGGCAACTACGTGAGCCTGCGGCGGCTCGGCCTCGCGCTCGAGCGATCCGGCAGCCTGTTTCCCGACGGCGGCGAGCGGGCGGAACTTTTCGGTCTCGCGGCCTGGGCGAAGCGGACGGTCGACGGGTCGCGGGCCGACCTCGAATCGCTCCCGACAGACGCGGTGTGGGACGAGGTGCAGAGCGACTCCGGCAACTGCATGGGCCGCGCCTGTCCCACCCACGGCCAGTGCTTCTACTACGCCGCGCGCCGGCGGATGGCCCACGCGCAGGTGCTCGTCGTCAACCACGCGATCTACTTTGCCGACCTCGCCGTCCGCCGCGGCGGGGCGAGCATCCTGCCGCCGCACGACGTCGTGGTCTTCGACGAGGCCCACACGGTCGAGGCCGTGGCGAGCGAGCACCTCGGCGTGGGGGTGTCGAGCGGCGGCGTCGAGCGGGTGCTCGGGAAACTCTGCAGCGACCGCGGCGACCGGGGACTGCTCGTGCATTACAGGATGCGCGACCTCGAGGCCGACGTCCGCCGCTGCCGCCGCGCCGCCGGCGAGTTCTTCGCGGCCGTGAAGGCTGCCGTGGCCGGTCGCGACGGGCCGCCGTGGCGAATCGCGGGGCCGGGAATCGTGCGCAATACGCTCGGCGAACCGCTCGGAAACCTCGCGCGGCGGTTGCGAGCGGCCGGCGACGCCCTCGCGAACGCCGCCGAGCGGCACGATTTTTTGTCCCTGGCCGACCGGCTCGATGCGCACGCCGGCGCGGTCGCCACATGGCTCGGCCAGGGCGTGGCCGGGAGCGTGTGGTGGGTGGAGGCGTCGCGGTCGCGGCGCGGGCGGGAGCGGATCACGCTGGCGAGCGCGCCGGTGGACGTGGGCGAGACGCTGCGCCGCGAGCTCTTCGACCGGGTGGGCACCGTCGTGCTCGCGAGCGCCACGCTCGCCGTGCGGGCGCCGTCGCGGCGGCGACCGGCCGCCGACCACGATGACGCCGGCGGCGAGAGCGACTCGGGGACCGACGACTTCGCGTTCCTGAAGGGGCGGCTCGGCGTGCCGGACACGGCGATCTCGCGGCGGCTCGGCAGCCCGTTCGACTATGCCCGGCAGTCGCGGATCGTGCTCGTCGAGGGAATACCCGACCCGGCCGACCGCGACGCCTTCGACACGGCCTGCCAGGAGATGATCCGCCGCCACGTCGCGCGAAGCGAGGGCCGGACCATGGTGCTGTTCACGAGCCATGCGGCGCTCGAGCGGGCGGGCGCCGACCTCGCCGGCTGGTGCGTGCGGCGCGGCTACCGCCTCGTGAGCCAGGCCGACGGCCTGCCGCGGTCGCGGATGCTGGAGGCCTTTCGCGAGGGTCCGGCGAGCGTGCTCCTCGGCACCGACGGCTTCTGGCAGGGAATCGACCTGCCCGGCGATCAGCTCGTCACGGTGATCATCACGCGGCTGCCCTTCGCGGTGCCCGACCGGCCGCTCGTCGCGGCGCGGATCGAGGCCATCAAGCGGGCGGGTGGAAACGCGTTCGCCGAGTACCAACTGCCGGAGGCGGTGCTCAAGCTCAAGCAGGGGTTCGGGAGGCTGATCCGCACGTCTTCGGACTCTGGATCCGTGGTGATTCTGGATCCCCGGATGCTCACGAAGCCGTACGGGAGGGTGTTCCTCGACAGCCTGCCGCCGGCGCTCGTCGAGGTGGAGCCGTTCAGGGACGCGATCGCCTGAGGGAACGACGCCCCGGGCCGCCGCGCCGGCCCCGTCAGGCCGCTGCCGTGGCCGCGGCTGCGGCTTCCGCGGCGCAGATCGTGAACGGGCACGCGGCCAGCAGGCCGTCGATGACACGCGACACGGCCGCCTCGTCGATGCGATCCGCGGACTCGACCCGCGCGAGGTCCGCGGCCGTGAGGTTCCAGAGCTCGTCGCGCGACAGCGGTCGCGGCTCGACGTCGAACGCGGAATAGTAGTCGCGGAATTTCCAGTCGCCCCCGGTGAGCCGGTCCGACACGCGGGCGCGGACGTTCGGGATGCCGAGCGCGTCGGCGGCGATCAGGCCGTGCAGGGCGCTCGAGATGACCACCTCGCACTCGTTGAGCTCGGCGAGGAACGCGGCCGGTCCGGTCGCAACGCGGATGATCCGCGTCCCAGGGACGCGGCCGTGGACGCGTGCGAACACGGGGTCGCGGTCGTCCACGTAGTGGGGCACCAGGCCGAGCCGGAAGCGGCGCCGGGCCGGGGTTCGGGGCACGAGCAGCCGGGCGAGCAGGCCGGGATCCCCGACCGCGGTGCGAGAGGCGTCCGCGCCCATGATCCGCAGCCGCTCGAGCGAGAGGCGGCCGCGGACGGCGTGCAGCACGACCGGCCGCGAGAGCCGCTCGAGCGCGTCGTCGCGGAGCACGGGGTGCGCGCCGGGGGCGGCGATGAAGCCGGAACCCCACACCGCCAGTGGCTCGCCGCCCTCCCGGGGCCTCGAGCGCCGCTGCAGGAAGGCCTCGAGCAGGCTGCCGATGCACACGTGGGTCGCATCCGCGGCGGATGCGGTCCTGATCCCCCGCCCGGTCAGCAGTCGCAGCAGATCGCCGTTGAGGCGGTCGCCGAAGTTGGGATGGCGCCGGGAGTCGAACCAGTGGAGGGCGATCGGCACGGCCCCCGTCGGGCCGCCGCCCGGGAGCGCGGTGGACGTCCAGTTCCGGATCGTGGCAAGCAGGGGCGGCATCTCGCGAAATCCGTGCGGCTCCCGCGCGGCGGTCCGGAGGCACGGGCGGAGGACGGGGGGGGTACGTCAGATCCCGCATGGCCGCAAGGGCGATCGCGGCGTTCGCCGTCGTTCGGGAAGTTTCGGCAACCTGCACGGACCGGGGCGGGTCAGCCGGTGAGGTCGAGTTCGGCCCAGGTGGTGGGATCCCCGTCCCAGGGGTACTCCGGCGGCGCGAAGCAGGGAACCCGGCCGAGCCGACGGTCCACGAGCGCCGCGAAGAAGCCGAGCCGCGGGCTCTCCCGCGGATCCCATCCGGGCAGGGATGCCGCGCCGATGCAGGCGTCGATCCGCCAGCCGTCGGGGAGGAGTTGCGCCGCCATCCGGATCGAGTCGGCGGGAAGTTCCGCCGGCACCTCGCTCGTCCGCGGGATCGCGGCCGCGACGGCCACGGGCTTGTCGGCGAGACGTCCGCCGCCGGTGGGCAGGAGCGCGAGCCGCCGACAGAACCGGCCGGCGCGGTGGCTGTCGCCCGTGGGCCGCGTGGCGATCCAGAGGTGGAGCCCGTCGCTGTCCTCGGGCCGCGTGGGCTGGCACCAGCGCGCGGAGCCCACGCCCCGCGCCACGCCACGGACCGCGAGGCCGTCGTCGTTCCACGCCACCGCTAGGTCGAGCACGTCGGGCACGCCCGCGACGGACGCGAACGACGGCAGTCGGCAGGCGTCGTCGAGGCCCCCGTCGCCCGGCGGCCAGAGCCGCTCGCGACGCGGGCAGACGAGCCGCGCCCGGAACAGCGCGGCGGGATTGACGAGGGGGCTCATGGGGCGGCCGAACGTGCCGAAAACGCGACCTATACTAGCAGCGGCGGAAGAGTCCGCGGGCCGGCCGGCCCCGCGGCGGAGCCGCGTCGCGAAAGGGATCCGGATGCGGGTTCTCGAGGTGGCCAGCGAGGCCGTCCCGTTCGCCAAGACCGGCGGGCTGGCCGACGTGGCCGGCGCCCTGCCCGAGGCCCTCGCGCGGCTGGGCTGCGAGACGACGCTCGTGATCCCGGCGCATCGCGAGGCCCTTGCGAAGGGCTTGGCGATCGAGCCGGCCGACATCGCCTTCGACGTGCCGATCGGCACGCGAAGCCTGCCGGCGCGGATCCTCCGCTGCCGCCTGCCCGACGCGCGGGCCGAGGTCTACCTCGTCGCCAACGACCACTGCTTCGACCGGCCCACGCTCTACGGCGGCGCCCGCGACTATCCCGACAACGCCGAGCGGTTCATCTTCTTCTCGCGGGCCGCGCTCGAGCTCGCCTGTCGGCTCGGCCGCCCGTTCGACGTCGTCCACTGCCACGACTGGCAGGCCGGGCTCGTGCCCGCCTACCGGAGGCTCCTCTACGGGTCGCACGACGTGCTGGCCCGGGCCCGCACGGTGATGACGGTGCACAACATGGCCTACCAGGGTCTGTTCTGGCACTGGGACATGCTGCTCACGGGCCTCGACTGGCGGCACTTCAACTGGCAGGAGCTGGAGTTCCACGGCCAGCTCAACCTGCTCAAGGCGGGGATCGTGCATGCCGATGCGGTCACCACGGTGAGCCCGACCTACGCGCGGGAGATCCAGCAGGCGCCCGGCGGCTGCGGCCTCGAGGGCGTGCTCGCCGCGCGGGCCGACGTGCTCACGGGCATCGTCAACGGCATCGACACGGCCGCATGGGACCCCGCGTCGGATCCGCACATTCCGCGGCCCTACTCGGCGGACGACTTCGACCTCGGCAAGTACGCCGCCCGGGTCGCGCTCGCCGCCCGGCTCGGCCACCCGGCGCCCGACGCCCGGCCGCTGGTGGCCTTCGTGGGCAGGCTCGTCGCGCAGAAGGGCGTGGACCTCCTCGTCGAGGTGATGGGCCGGATGGCCGGGGCTGGCCGGGCCCACTTCGTCGTCCTCGGCACCGGCGACCAGGGGCACGAGGAGGCGCTGCGCCGCGTGGCGGCCGCCTTCCCGGGCACCGTGGACCTCGTGATCGGCTTCGACGAGGGGCTTGCGCACCTCGTGCAGGCGGCCGCCGACATCACGCTCGTGCCCAGCCTGTTCGAGCCCTGCGGCCTCACGCAACTCTACGCCTTCCGCTACGGTTCGATCCCGGTCGTCCGTTCGACCGGCGGCCTCGTCGATACCGTGGTCGATGCCACGTCCGACGCGCTCGCCGACGGCACCGCCACGGGGTTCCGCTTCGACGCCTTCGAGGCGGCCGCCCTCGAGCGGGCCCTTCTGCGGGCGCTCGACGCGCAGGCCGACACGGACCTGTGGCGCTCGCTCGTGCGGCGCGTCATGCGGCAGGACTGGTCATGGGAGGCGAGCGGCCGCGAGTACCTGCGGCTCTTCCAGCGCACGCTCGCCGCGCCTGCGGCGCGGGCGGGATAGGGACTGGCAAGGTGGGAAACCTGCGCGCGAGGGTGCCGGTCGTTGTGCTCCCGCCTGGACCGCGACCCGGACCCGCGACCGATACATTCCGCATGCGGAACGTGGTCGTGAAAGTCGGCGCGGCGATCCTCGCGATCGTCATGGGCGGGGCGGCGGTGGCGGGCGACCGCTGCCCGGTGTGCCGCGGCGTCGGCGGCGCGCCGTACCGCGGGACGGGCTGTGGTCCGAAGGTGTACGGCCCGGTCCGCGAACCGGTCGGCCCGATCGACCAGTGCGACGCCTGCGGGGCGTTCCACGGCTGCGACGGCTACCGGCAGCTGCCGGACCTGCTCGCCCCCTGGCAGTTGCCCCCGGGCCGAGGCTTCCAGCCGCCCGAGGCCTTCGGCTACCTGAGCGGGCCCTGCGCGGAGTGCGCCGCCTGCGGGCCCCGCGGCGGCCGGCCGCGGGCCTGGTGAGCCTCCGCCGCGAGCGTGGCGGCGAACGTGATCTCGTCGCCGCGGTCGCGGCAGGCCGCCCGCAGCGGCTCGAAGTCCCCGGCCGCCACGGCGAGTTCGACGAGCGACGGCAGCGCGCCCGGCGGCAGTGACTCGGCACCCGGCGGCTCGCCGGACGGCCGGTCGAGCGCCGCGCGGAGCGCGTCGCCGGGCCGGCCGAGCCGCCAGAGGAGGAGCGCCAGCGTCTCGGCCGGCAGCGGCCCGGCCCCGTCGCGGGCGGCATCGACCGCGGCCTGACGAAAGAAGGAGACGGCTTCGTCGACGTCGTGGCGGAGGTGCGCGCCGTAGAACAGCCGCGACGCCGGGCCCACGTCGGTGAAGGGCGCGGCGCCGGGATACGTGACCTCGGCGGGCAGACGGCAGGCGTAGCGGGCGAGTTCCCAGGCCCGCGTCAGCGTGGGCGCGTCGTCGCAGACCCGCGCGATGCGCAGCACGGCGTGGAGGTGGGAGACGTCGCAGTGGATCGAGGCGTCCCCGAGGCCGCCGGCCGCCTCGAGGAGTCGGCCGAGCGTCTCGTCAGCCGAGCCGGTCGCGATGCCCCGACCCTCGAGGTCGCCCGCCACGGCGGCCGTCAGCTCGGCATGAAGGTGGGCGACGAGTCGCGCCGCGGCCGGTCGCTGCCTGGCCGCGGGCAGACGGGCGACGGCCTGGTCGTAGGCGGTGATCGCGGGACACGTGCCCTGAGTCTTCAGGACCAGTTCGATGCCGAGCGCGGGATCGACGCCCTCCCAGAGCGCGACGCCCATGATCTCGTGGAGCAGCCGTTCGCGATCCTCGTCGTCACCGCCGGCGGACGTCGCGGCGTCGCCGAACGCCTCGTCGGCCAGCCTCGCCAGCCGCGCGGCGACGGCCGGGGGCTCGGCCGCGGCCCGCAGGTACATCCACGCCGCGGCCACCTGGCCCTCCTCGAGCAGCGGCCAGCCCGCCTCGCGGCAGGCCGCCAGCGACAGCTCGTCGAGGCGGTCGCGGTCGCCGGCCGCGAGCGGACCTGAGTCGCCCGTGGGCGGCAGCCCCAGTGCCAGCCGGGCCTGCAGGAGCCGCACGTCCACGAGCGCGTGCCAGCGGCGGCGCGCGCGGAGCGACGTCGCGAGCGACTCGAGCATGGCGTCGGGCCCCGCCGCGGCGCAGGCCGCGCGGAGCCGGGCGAACTCGTCGTCTCCGGCGCTCACGGTCGGCCCTCCTGCCTCACGGCCTCGTAGGCGAGCACGGCGGCCGTGGCCGCCACGTTGAGGCTGTCGGCCGCGCCCCGCATCGGCAGCCGCACCGTGTCGAGCGCGATCGTGCCCGCGGCGGCGGCGTCGCGCCACGCCGCGGAGATGCCGCGGGCCTCGCTGCCCAGGAGTATCGCGGTGTCGCCCGCGAGGATCGCCGCGTGCCAGAGGAGCCGTCCGTCGGGCGTGGCGGCGACGACGCGGCGGCCGTGCGCCGCGCACCAGCCGATCGCCTCGGCCGTCGAGGCCACGGCGAGCGGGACGGTGAACACGGTGCCGAGGCTCGCACGGATGGCGGCCGGGTTGGCCGGATCGGTCCGCGGATCGCAGGCCACGACGCCGGCGACGCCCGCCGCGTCGGCCGTCCGCAGGATCGCGCCCAGGTTGCCGGGTTTCTCGACGCCCTCCACGAGGAGCACGGGCCGCCCGGCCGGCATCGTCACCGCCGCCAGCGGTCGGGCGGAGAAGCGGACCACGCCGACGAGTCCCTCGTTGCGGCTGCCGAAGGCGACGCGCTCGAAGGCCCGCGGCGCGAGCGCCACGACGCGCGCTCCGCGGGCCGCGAGATCGGCGAGCGCCGTCGCGAGATCGGTGTCGCCGTCTCCGAGCCGAGCGGCGTCCGCGAACACCTCCACCACCTCCGCGCCGGCCGCGGCCGCCCGCGCGAGTTCGCGGCGGCCATCGACGAGCGTCAGCCCGGTCTCGCGCCGCGCATCAGCCTCGCGGAGGGTGGCCGCCGAACGCACCCGCGGGTTGGCCGGGCTCGTGATCGTCTCGTGCGGCGGCGGGTTCATCGCGTGGGCATCCAGCGGGCGAAGTCGCCGAGGTGGAGGGAGCGGCCGGATTCGTCGGGGCAGGCGAGCGGCCCGCTCTCGGCGGCGCCGGAGAGGCCCGCCGCCCGCAGGCTCCCCACGAGTGTGGCCGCCAGGCGGTCGTGCCGCCAGCGCGGCGAATGGCACGTGAGGAGGACGGGGCCCGCGGGCGGCTCGAGCAGTCGTGCGAGCGCGGCCACCAGGGGCTCGAGGTCGCGGTCGATCGCGAACGCCTGGCCCCGCGGGCCGTGGCCCCAGGAGGGCGGGTCGAGGACGGCGCCGGCGAACCGCGCGCCGCGACGGGCCTGGCGGGCGACGAACGTCGCGGCGTCATCGCACACCCAGCGGATCGGCAGGTGGGCGAGGCCCGAGGCCTCCGCGTTGCGGCGGGCGAGCGCGACGGCCTGCCGCGAGGCATCGACGTGGACGACCTCGGCGCCGCCGGCCGCCAGCGCCAGGCTGGCGGCGCCCGAGTGGCCGAACAGCGACAGCACGGCGCCGCCCCGCGGCGCGACCGCCGCGAGCCACCGCCACTGCTCCACCTGCTCGAGAAACACGCCCACCTGACCGGAGGGGGCGGGCCTCACCTCGAGCGCGACCTCTGCCGGCCCGACGTCGATCGCGACCAGCCACGGGTCCGGAACCGTCCCGGGGAACCGCCAGGCCCCCGGCGACGGCCCCCCGGCGTCGAAGACGGCGGCGGCGGTCGGCCACAGGTCCGGCTTGCGACGCGGTCCGGAGGCCTGGGGCGCGGGCCGGTCCACGAGCACTCCGGCGAACCGCTCGAGCCGCCGGCCGAGCCCCTCGATCCCGCCGAAATCGACGAGGGCGGGGAAACGGAACTTTTCCGGGTGTGTGCCGTTCATGGAGCGGGAAAGAATACCCGTCCGGCCCGCTTCACCACCGGGGCAGGATCCTCGTCACCCGGCCTCCATCCCCTCTCCAGGAGTTCTTCCGATGCGTCGTGCCCCCACGCTCGCCATGGCCCTCGCCGTGGCAGTGACCGTCTCCCTGTGCCCGTGGCCGGTGTCCGCCGCCATGCTGCCCCCGACCTCGTTCGACCAGTTCGCCCAGGCGTGGATGAGCACGGTTGCGCTCCTCGCCGCAGACGGCGACGACCACGACCATGGTGATCATGGCCATCGCGATCACGGCCGCGGTCGCGGTGGCGAGCGTCACGGTGGCGACGGCGGTCACGCCGATCACGGCGACCGTGGTGATCGGGGCGGCGACGAGAAGTGCGGCTGCGGCAAGGAGGGCTGCGAGCGCTGCGCCCACGAGGGCCGGGGCCGCGCCCATGGCGAGCGGGCGGGCGGCGACCACGGTCCTGCCGCGCGTCCACACGGCGGCCGGCATGCCGCCGGCCCCGGTCCGAGGATGTCCTCGGCCGGACCGCACGCGGCGATCGCGAAGATGGACGAGATCCTCGCGCGGCTGGCGCGGATCGAGGCGAAGCTCGACGGCCGTGCGGGCGGCCCGCCGCGGATCGACACGCGCGGCCCGCGGCCCGAGGTCGGCGGCCCCGGCCCGCGACCGGAGATGCCCGAGCAGGCGCGGCGCATGATGGAGGAGCGGATGCGCAGGGCCCGCGAGGGCATGAGCCCCGAGGATCGCGCCCGGATGGAGGAGCGGATGAAGGCCGCCCGCGAGCGGATGCGCGAGGGCGGCCCGCGGCCGGAGGGTCGTGCCGAGGTGCCCGAGCAGGTGCGCGACCAGGTGCGGCAGCGGATGGAGGAGGGCCGCGAGCGGATGGACCAGGCCCGGCAGGCCTTCCGCCAGATGGAGGAGCGGATCAAGAGACTCGAGGCGGAGATCCAGCGACTGAAGGCCGATCGCTGATCGCCCGCGACGTGCCGCGCGAGAAACCGTGGGCCGGTCGGCGGCGGGGAAACTCCTCGCCGCCGGCCGGCCTCTCGCTTTAGCGCGATGAGGACGGCAGCGTCACGGCGCCCCGGGTGACGCCGCCGATGATCCCGGCCGACGAGCGCTGCATGCCGCGGCCGCTGTACTGGCCCGCGAGGTTGCTGCCCCGGAATTGCTGCGACGACATGACGCCGGGCACCCCGGCGAAGCCCCCGTAACTCCGCCGGGTCGGTGATGCCTGCGGCATCCCGCCCGACCGTCCCATGCGGGCCATGGGCGAGCCTGGCGTGCCCATGCCGGTGGCCTGCCCGCGCGACGGCCCGAGCCGCTGCATCGGCATGCCCGGCGCGCCGCCAGGTCCCTGCGCCTGAACCGTGGCTGCCGCCACGAGCACTCCCGCGACGATCCAGATTCCGGCGGCGAGCGGCATGCATCGCATTTCGACACCTCGAACGCGGAGGGGAGGGAACGACGCGGAAGCCGCGTCCATGCCTCAATTGTGTGCCGCCGGTCGCGACCGGGCAACCCGTCGGTCAGGTTCGACGGGCCTTGCGTCCCTGCCGGCCGGGCCTCTTTCCGCCCCTCCGCCCTCGTCCCGCGGCCCGCCGCTTCCCGGTCGCGGCCCCGGGCTCCTCGGCGTCCGCGGCGGCCGGCTGACCGGGGATCACCTGGGGCACGATGATGCAGTTGTCGCCGAGCTCGAGATCCTCCTCCTCCTGGATCGGCCGGCCGCGGTCGTCGAGCTTCACGTCGGCCTCGGCCGTCTTCTTCTTCGCCACGGCGAGCAGCTGGTCGTAGAGCTTCGCCCGATCGACGCCGTTGATCTGGGCGACCGCGGTGGCCACCTCGCCGAGGTAGCGGAGGAAGATGCTGCGGCGCTGGCCCTCCTGGGCCACCCGAAGCCGCCGCCGCATGTACATCCCGAGCTTGCGGCCCACGGCCTGGAGCGCGAGCCGGATCTCCTTCTGGATCTCGGGGTAGTGGGCGATCGCCTCCTTCGACTCGCTCGTGAACGGCACCCACACGCTCGCCACGTGCACCATCGCGGTGACCGGGCCGCTGGGCAGGCCGCCGCGCGACTGCGAGAGGCCATAGGCCCGCCAGTTGGTGGAGGTGATCGTCTGCGTCACGGCGCAGGCCGCGGGCTGGAACTGGAGGGGCACGCGGTTGGCATAGCGGAGCACGTTCATCGTCTGCCCCTCGTCCACGTTCACGTGCTGCATGGCGCCGTGGAGGGCGTCGAGCTGCTGCTTCTTGAGGCGTGACGGCGACTGCCGCGGCGCGAGTTGGGCCTCGGCGAGGATCTTGTCGGCCGCCTCGGCGCCGATCCCGCCGAACGTCGTGGTGAGGAACTGCCGGAGGCTGCGGGCGTCGCTCTCCCCGGCCAGTTCGCCGAGCGCCTCGCGCGAGATCTTCTGCGCCGACACGCCGCCGCCGTATGCGAGCGCCGCCTCGATCACGAAGGGATTTCCCCGGTAGACGGAGGGCGGGCGAGTGGCCGCAGTAAAGAACTCGCCGGGGACGACCTGCCGCAGGCCGGCGAGGAGCCGCTGCTCGCCGATCGGCACGATGCAATCCGTCGCCGGCGGCGGGATTTTGGTTTCCTGAACGGCCTTGAAGAGCGCGTCGGCCTCGCCGCGGCCGAGCTTGCCCGTCGTCACGCGGGTGGAGAGCTTCGCCGCGTCGCAGATCCTCTTGGCGGTGCCGTGGGAAACGCGGGAGAACGACTGCGTGAGGAACTGTGCGAGCGTGAGCTTGGGCTGCTCCTGGAGCATCGTCACGAGCCGGCCGAGCTCGACGCCGTAGGGATGCGGCTTGATCTCCTTGGGTTCCGGCGGCAGCTCGTCGCTCGACCGCTCGAGGATACGCTCCTGGCCGTCGGGGCCGACGAAGTGGATCCGCGCGTGCGGGTTGGCGATCGCCGTCTGCTCGAGATACTCCTCGACGCTGCCTCTGCCCCGCTGGAACTTCGCCTCCATCTCGATCGTCACGCGGGTGCCGTGCTCGATCGCCTCGCCCCGGTCGTTGGCGGCGACCCACTCGATCGAATGCTTCTTCATCAGCTCGGCGCCGCCCTTGCCGGACGGGATCTCGACGCCCTCGCCGCGGCCGTTGAGGATCTCCGGCTGGTTGGTCTTCGTGTCGATCCGCAGCTCGTAGTAGTGGGCGTGATCCTTCGGGCCGGTCTTGGAGATGATTTTCACCGGCTTGCCGGTTGTGAGCACGCCGTACATGCCGGCGGCCGAGATGCCGATGCCCTGCTGGCCGCGGCTCATCCGCAGGCGGTGGAACTTCGAGCCGTAGAGCAGCTTGCCTAAGATGAGGGGGATCTGCTTGCGGACGATGCCCGGGCCGTTG
>JBJTPA010000101.1:0-3519 GCA_046074885.1 Planctomycetaceae bacterium | reverse complement strand
TGATCCGGCCGTTCTCCGCGTCGAGGGCGCTCGTCGGCTCGTCGCAGACGAGCAGCCGCGGCTCGTGGACGAGCGCCCGTGCGATCGCCACCCGCTGCTGCTGGCCGCCCGAGAGTTCGCTCGGCAGATTCGCGAGCCGGTCGCCGAGGCCGAGCCGGTCGAGCACCTCGACGGCGGCCGCGACCGCCTCGGACCGCCGCCAGCCGGCGATGAGCAGCGGCACGGCCGCGTTCTCCGCGGCGGTGAGCGCCGGCAGGAGGTTGAACTGCTGGAACACGAAGCCCACGTTGTCGCGGCGGAACCGCACCTTGGCGCCGCCCCGCATGGCCGCGAGATCCCGGCCGAGGACGACCACGTCGCCGGCCGTGGGCTCGAGCGTGCCGGCCACGATCGACACGAGCGTCGTCTTCCCACAGCCGCTCGGGCCGACGAGCATGAGCATCTCGCCGTAGGCCACGTCGAGATCGACGCCACGGAGCGCCCGCGTCAGCGCCCCGTCGGCGCCGAAATCCTTCGTGACGCCGCGGCAGCGGACGGCCAGAGCATCGTCGGTGGCGGCGTCGCCCATGGCCGTTTCAGCCCCGGAACACGATGGCGGGATCCACGACCAGCACCTTGCGGATCGACACGAGACTCGCGAGCAGCACGATCACGAACACGGCCCCCGCGGTGATCGCCAGCACCTGCCAGGGCATGAAGAACGACAGCCGCGTGAACTGCCGGGAGGCGAAGCCGAACAGGGCGGCCAGGCCCACGCCCGTTCCGTAGCCGACGAGCCCCACCTGGAAGGCCTGGCCGAGCACCATGAGCAGGATCGTCCGGTTGCTCGTGCCCATCGCCTTGAGCGCCCCGAACTGGCGGATGTTCTCCACGGTGAACAGGTAGAAGGTCTGCCCGGCGATCGCGGTGCCCACGAGAAAGCCGAGGAGCACGGTGATCCCGAAGTTCACCGGGATGCCGGTCTTCGCCATGTAGTAGCGGAGCGTCTTCCAGATGAACTGTTCGCGGGTCAGGGCCATGAGGCCCGTCCGCTCCTCGATCCGTCGGCAGGCCTCGGCCGCGGTCACGCCGGCCTCGGGCTCGGCGAGCACGAACGACAGCACTTTCCGCTCCGGCGGCGCGAACTGCACGGCCTGGCTGTAGCGGGTGTAGCAGATCGGGAAACTCTGGAACGTGCGACTGGCCCTGGTGATGCCGACGATGACGGCCCGCCGGTCGTTCATCTCGAAGACGCGGCCGACCCGGAAGGGATCGCCCGGCCAGATCCGCTTGTAGCCGGCGTCGTCCATGATCACGGCGTCGGGCTTCCGCAGGTCGGCGATCGAGCCGAGGAGCACCCGCTCGGGCGCCCCGACCAGCGTGGCGTCGTCGAGGCCGAGGAGGATCATCTGCTCGTAGGTGCCCTCCTGGAGCCGCGCCCGGCCGAGGCCCTTGTAGAACCGCACCGCCCAGGCCACGCCCGGCACGCTCTTGACGCGGAAGAGCTCCGTGTCGGCCAGCGGCTTGATGTCGTCCACGAACTGGACATGCCGGTCCATGACCCAGATGTCGGGGCCCTCGACGTCGCGGATCTGGCTCACCGTGAGCGACATGAGGCCGCAGAAGATCGAGGCCTGCTGGGCGATGAGGAGCGCGGCGAACACCACGCCGAACACGATGCCGAGGTACTTCGCCCGGTTGCCGACGAGCATCTTCCAGGCGATCCAGAGCATGCCCACCCTCCGATCATTCACGAGGTTCAAACGGCATCGGACCAAGAAGCCCGGAGCGCGAGCGACGGGACTGCGGGCGGAAAGCCGAACGGCTCAGCGGTGGCCGAGCACGCTGGCACCCCCGATTCCCCGCGCTGGCGCTTGGGGCTTCCCGGCGTTCGCCACACCGTATCATCGTCATCAGGGCATCACGTGTTTCGCGGCCCATTCGTGGAGCAGCGCCACCTGGCGGCCGAAGTCCTGATCGGTCACGCCGAGCGGGCTCTTGAAGAAGCAGGCCAGCCACTCCAGCGCGCCGGATTCGCCTGCCCGGTGGGCCCGCTCGACGAGCCGGAAGAGATCGAGCACGAGCGGCGCCGCGAGGATCGAGTCGCAGCCCTGCCAGGTGAACTGGAGCGTCATCGGCGTGCCGAGGAAGCCCCGGAAGTGGACGTGGTCCCAGGCCGTCTTCCAGTCTCCGAGGCTCCGGATGTACTCGATCGAGACGTGCGTCTGCGGCGGGTAGCCGAGGATGCTCGCGAGCAGGTGGTCCTTGCTCTTCACCTTCGCGGCCTTGTTCCGCGGGTCGTCGAGCACCTTGCCGTCCATGTTGCCGAAGATGTTGTGGCCCACCCAGCTCATGACCTCGAGGTTGCGGGCGGCGAACATCGGCGCGAGCACGCTCTTGAGCAGCGTCTCGCCGGTCTTGCCGTCGCAGCCGGCGTGGGCGATGCCGCGGTCGCGGGCGACTGCCTGCAGGGCCTCGGGCGTGGCGCCCGTCGAAGGGGTGAAGTTCACGTACGAGGCGCCGGCCTCGGCGGCGGCGAGGAAGTAGAGGCTGCTCGTGGGCAGCGGGCACCGGGCCGGGTCGTCGAGCAGCGGCTCGATCTCGGAAAAGTCTCGCGGGATCGGCAGGGCCGGCGGCGGCTCCGTCGAGGCCACGTTGACGACGACCACGTGCCGCAGCCGCTCGGCCTTGGCGAAGGCCTCGATGTCGTGCCGCACGCGGGCCACGGCCTGCCGCGGCGTCTCGACGACGACCGCGCCCGGCAGGTCCGCGAGGCCGCCGATCCGGTCGCCCGAGGCCACGATCGTGCCGGGCCGCAGGCGGCCCTCGACCTCGGCGAGGAACGTCGCCGCCGCATCGAGGATCTCAGGCGGGATCGCCCGGCTCTCGGTCCACATCCGGCGGGCCTCGGCGGCGAGCGAACCGGTGCGGATGTCGTGGCCGCCGACGACGATCCCGGAGAAGTCCGCGAGACCGAGTCGGTCGAAGGGCTCGCGGGCCGTGACCAGGCCCACGGGCTCGACGGCTCCGGTGCGCAGGCCCGCGAGCCCTGTCAGCAGCGTCGTGGCCACGCCCCCCTTGGCACCGACGAGCCACAGTCCGACGCGGGTGGAAGCCATCTGGGGTTGGGTCTCACGGAGCACTGTGTCAGACATTCATCCCAAATCTTATCCACGAACCGGGGCCGTCAATCGAGCCGCCGGCACCGCGGGCCTCTGCTATCCTGACCCCCGCCTGTGCCTCTTGAAAGGACGCGCCGTGCCGGGCCCGACCGAGACCGACGCCGCTTCCGCCGACGCCGCCACCCGCGTCGGGGATCCGCGGATCGCGGAGGTGCTCGCGCGGTGGTGGGGCTTCGACCGACTGCGACCGCTCCAGGCGGAGGCGATCCACGCCGCGCTCGCCGGCCGCGACTCGCTCGTGGTCATGCCGACGGGCGGGGGCAAGAGCCTCTGCTACCAGCTGCCGCCGCTGGTCGCCGAGTCGACCGACGTCGTCGTCTCGCCGCTCGTCGCGCTCATGAAGGACCAGGTCGATGCG
>JBJTPA010000100.1:0-2965 GCA_046074885.1 Planctomycetaceae bacterium | reverse complement strand
AGCGCGACGTCGCCGAGCGTGAGGTCCGGGTCGAAATACCCCTCGGTCCAGTAGGCCGGGTATCCGGCCGCGTCGCGGAGGGCCGGGCTGACGGCGACCGCGGCCGCGGCCACGAGCACGTGCACCCCCGCGGGGGCGTCGCGGCAGGCGGCGAGGAGCAGGAGGGCCGTGCCGATGAACGTGAGCACGTCCCAGTTGAACGTGTCTCCCGGCAGCCAGACGAGGACGTTGAAGGCGAAGCCGAGGCCGAGGAGGAACAGGCCGCGGCGGAATGAGGCCTTCGTGATCGCGTCGTCCGAGTCGCCGCGGGCCTCGCGGCGGCGGATCCAGAGCCGGTAGCTGACGCCGACGAGGAACGTGAACAGGGGGGCGGCGAAGCCCGTCGGCCGCCAGAAGCCGTTCACGGAGAGGCCGCCGTACCCCGGCGACCCGTGCCATGCCGAGAGGTTCTCCACGAAGTGGACGACGACCATCATCACGATGGCCGCGGTGCGGAGCACGTCGATCGACGGGTAGCGCACGGTCAGGTTCCGTGCGAGGCGAGCAGGTCCACGAGGATGAGCACCGTCTCGACGGCCAGGAGCACGACGATCGCCCACTCCAGCGCGGTGGACTTCCGCGACAGGCCCCACTCGCTCGACCGCTGGCCGCAGAGGTCGTAGACCCGTTCCCTGACCTCGATCTGCCCGTCGAGGAAACCCGCCCGCTCCGCCATCCGGCTCCGCTCCCGGAGCCGCTCGCCGACCTGGCTGGCCAGCGTGGGCGGGTGGAGCGGCGGCCGGTCGAGGTGCGGGGCGAGCCGGGCCAGCCGGGCCCGCAGGGAGACGGTGCGGCGGAACCGCTCGCCGAGGGACCGGCGGCGGTCGGCGTCGCGGTCGCGGAACTCGAAGGCCAGCGGCGCGTCGGCCTCCACGTCGGGCCAGCCGGCGGCCACGTCGGCCTCGATGGCCCGCAGTTCCCGCTCGTGGAAGCAGAACTCGACGACCGCGGCGCGAACCGCGTCGAGTCGCGCGGGCTCGACGCGGACGGCGGCGCGTCCCGGGGCCCACGCGACGGCGGCCCCGTGGAGCGCGATCGCCTGCGTGGGGCCGCCGGTCCCGACCCAGGCCAGGGCCTCGGGCGACAACCCCTCGACGTCGGCGGCGCCGGCGGGCACGACGAGGAGCGCGAGGTCGGCGGGGCACGTCGCGGCGTCGGCCGGTTCGCCCGCCGGCCGCGTGCGCACGACGACGGCGCGGACGGCGGAGTCGGGCAGGTGGACGACGGCGGGCCGCGGATCGTCGGTGCGGTCCACGAACGCGATCGACTGGACGACGGGCTCCGCCGCGGGGGCGGCGGCGTGCCCCAGCGGGGCGGCGGCTGCGGCGGTCTGCGGGGTCATGCGACGGCTTCCTGGCGGTCGGCGGCGAGGTCGGCGATCCAGCCGGCGACGTGCTCCGCCGAGTCGAGCACGCCGTTGAGGGTCGAGTCAAACAGGTAGTCGCCGACGAGGAACAGTCCCGGGTGCTCGACCGGTTCCGGCCGGTGGCGACGGTCGAGGGACAGCGGGACGGGGCCTCCGGGCATGGCGCTGACGGCCCCGAGCCAGCGGTGCACACGGGCTTCCACGACGTGCCGCCGGCCGGCGGCGAGGAAGGCGGGCAGCGAGTCGAGTGCCGCCGCCACGAGCGACTCATCGTCGAGGGAGTTCATCTCCATCGCGGCGTCGCCGCCGAGCAGCCAGCCGAGCGTGCCGTGGGTCGCGCCGGGCGTCCGCGACGACTCGTCGTAGAGGCAGCAGCCGCCGAAGGCGTCGAGCATGAAGAAGCTGTCCGCGAGCCGCGGCCGCCAGAAGGGGCGGTCGAAGAGGATCGTGATCCGCAGGTAGTGGGCCGGGTGGTCGTGGTGGGCCACGTGCCGGCGGAGGGCGTCGGCGAGCCGCGGGCCGGCGAACTCGATCCGCTTCAGGTGATCGACCGGCAGCGCCACGACGACGACGTCGAACTCGTCGTCTCGCGCCCGCCCGGCGTGCTCGGCCGTCACCCGCAGGCGGCCGCCGGTCCCCGGCCCGATCCGCGTCACGCGGTGGTGCATCCGGCGCGTCGCCCGGATCAGGCCGTCGAGCCCCGCGACGAGCCGCTCGTTGCCCCCCTCGATCGCGTACATCCGCATGTAGGCCGGGTCGTTCATGAGGTAGTTGTCGAGGCCGTAGGCCGCGGTCGTCAGGGACGGCTCGGTCGCCAGGTCGCTGTGGATGAGCTGCTCGAGGTAGCGGCGGGCGGCGGGGTGCGCCATCCGCGCGAGGACCGTGTCGAACCGGGTGGCGAGTGCGGGCGCGGCCGCGTCGCGCTCGCCGCGGTAGAAGTCGTGGGGCCCGACCGCGTCACGGGCGAAGCGATCGAAACGGGCCAGCGCGTCGGCGGTGTCGCGGCCCAGGGCGTCGCGGACGTCGTCCGTGTTGGCGAGCACCCGGCCGTCCATGATGAGGGCCGAGCCGCCCATCGGCGTGATCGGGAGGCCGAGGTCGAGGACGAGCTCCTTGAGCGGGTCGGGGCCGACGCCCGAGTAGTCGTAGAACTCGGCGGCGCCCGCCTCGTAGCGGCCCGGGAGGCGGGCGAACGACGGGGTCAGCACCTTGCCGCCGAGCCGGCCCGAGGCCTCGTAGACCGTGATGGCGAGCGGCGCCCGGGCCTCGCGCTGGAGCGCGTGCGCGGTCATGAGGCCGCCCGGGCCCCCGCCGACGATCGCCACGGTCCAGATGCCCATCGAAGATCCATGCCCGTGAAGAACGTCATCCACCGCAGGATTCAACGGCCGGGGAGCCGGAAAGTCGCGGCACCGGGGGCGGCCGCGTCATGGTGGCCCCGCTTCAACCTCGCGCAGATGTCCTTCCTGATTCGGGTTTTAGGGAGGGGTTGCCCGTTGCCCTGAGAGCCGGCGTTGGCGGCAAGCGCAGCCAGGGATGGCGGAGCGCAGCCGGCATCGA